>JAOTYN010000194.1 GCA_029861825.1 Cyclobacteriaceae bacterium | reverse complement strand
CCCCTTAAGCCTATCGCAGGACGACCTGGATATAAACGGACATGCCATCGAGTGCCGGGTCTACGCAGAAGATCCCCGCAATAATTTTTTGCCGGATATAGGGAAGTTAGTGAACTATCAAAGACCGCAGGGACCAGGCGTACGGGTTGATGACGGATTCCGGGAGGGTATGGAAATTCCCATCTACTATGATCCTATGATCGCAAAATTGGTGGTTCATGGCAAGGACCGGAATGAGGCTATTCAACGTATGGTCAGGGCCATTCAGGAGTATCATATTAACGGAGTAAGCACTACCTTGGATTTTTGCAAATTCGTGATGGAACACCCCTCATTTCGAGAGGGTAATTACTCCACCAAATTCGTTGAATTACACTTGCAGGAATTTTTGAACCTGCATGTAGAATCTGATGCTGAAAGGCTAGCTGCTATTTTTGCAGCAAAAATAATGGCCAAACAGCAGACTAACAGCTCCCAAAACCACTCGTCTGCATCACAAACCAGCCCCTGGCTTAAACGCAAGGAGGACTAAAATGGCAGAAATACAACCATTGCGTGCCTGGCGGTACAATGCTCAACTTTCCAGCAATATTGAAGAGTTTATCTCCCCGCTCTTTGACGTAGTATCTGAAAAGCAAAGAGAAATACTGTATCACAATCCTTACAACAGCATTCATTTGTCGGTGCCCAAGGGACCCAATGCCTCAGAAAATGCCGCGGTAACCCTGCAAAAATGGAAAGATGAGGGTATAATCGAACAAGATCTGCTGCCTTCCATATATGTATACTATCAGTATTTCAACCTGCCCGGAAGCCCTGTAGCCTACTGCCGGAAAGGATTTATCTGCAATATCCTGGCATATGATTGGGATGAAAAAGTAGTACTTCGTCATGAAAACACCATGCCACCGGCGGTCAAAGACCGGGTAGAGTTATTAAAAAGTACCCAACTGAATGCCAGTGCCACTCATGGACTCTATTCTGATCCTGAATTTGAATTGGAGACGCTAATGGACGCGTGCATGCGCGATCCCATCATGGAAGCCGAAGATTACCAGGGAGTGAAAGAGGTCGTCAGTGTGATTCACGATAAGAAGGCCATCCAAAAATTCATTGATAAGCTAAAAGATCAGCAAATTATATTGGCAGACGGTCATCATCGCTATCAGGGTGCAATTGATTATATGAAATACTGCCAGCAACATAATCCCCAACACCACGGGCAGGAAGGTTATAATTACCATATGATGTTTTTCACTAATATGGAAGCTAAAGACTTACGGATCCTGGCTACCCACCGGTTAATTCAAGGCTTGCCTGATTTTTCACCTGAAGTATTTCTACAGGCGCTTGATGGGTATTTTGACTTGGTGGAGGTGGCCAACCCGCTGGAGATCGATGAGGTGATCCTGGGCAAGAAGCATACATTTGGAGTGGTTTTACAGGATAATACCTATAAAATAAGCTTGAAGGAAGGACTAGCTACCGAGATCCATTGGCCCTTTCCCGAAATCATCAAGGACCTGGACCTAACGGTCTTGCACTATTACGTAATTGAAAAAGCCTTAGGAATAGCCGGAAAAGATCAACGAAGCAGCGACGCAATATACTTTGACCGCAACTTCACGGATTGTTTCGAACGAGTTCGACAAGGCGATTCCCAGGTGGCCTTGATCACTAATGAACTGACCATGGAGATGGTTAAGCAGGTCTGTTTTTCCGGATTTACTCTTCCCCAGAAATCCACCTACTTTTACCCTAAGGTAGTTTGTGGCTTTGTGTTTGGCACCATTAAAGAAGATGAATATCACAACCCCCATTATCCTAGCTTCTAATTCTCCCCGCAGACAGAAATTACTACGCTCGCTGG
Source organism: Cyclobacteriaceae bacterium (assembly GCA_029861825.1). Lineage (GTDB taxonomy): Bacteria > Bacteroidota > Bacteroidia > Cytophagales > Cyclobacteriaceae > JAJCYK01. The sequence continues at coordinate 5,912 of JAOTYN010000194.1, read as the reverse complement.
AGGTAGAATTTGAAATAAGGGCGGTTGATATTGAAGAATCTTGGCCCACCGATCTGGATCCCACCGAGGTTCCGGAATACCTGGCCCGACTCAAAGCAAATGCGCTGGTAAAGCAAGGGGTTGATGCTATGATCATAGCTGCGGATACCGTGGTGATACTAGATGGACAGATCCTGGGTAAACCACTAGATCGCTCCCAGGGCCTGGAGATGCTGCACTGGCTATCAAACAAAACACATCAGGTAATTACCGGGGTTTGTTTACAGCAGCAGCAAAGGATCACCAGTTTTCACGACATCACCGAAGTTACCTTCCATGCCCTGGACGAGTGGGAAATAGGGCATTATCTGGACACCTATCAACCCTACGATAAGGCAGGCGCATACGGCATCCAGGAATGGATAGGCATGATCGGGGTCAAATCCATAAAAGGCAGTTTCTACAACGTTATGGGATTGCCGGTGGATGAAGTGTATGAGGCCTTGAAAAATTGGTAATACTTTACTAAGTACCGCTGTCGATGGAGTATTCCAGGCGACCTCAACTAAGGATCATGAATAGAAGCGAAGAAGAATTACTACTGATTGAAGCCTATTTGCAACACCGCCTGGATACTTACAAGACCCTGCAAATAGAAAAACGCATTAAAGAAGACAGCAAATTCGCTCAAAAGGTGAAGGATTATAGGAATATCATGGAAGGGATGGCATCGTTCGATGAGGAAGAATTTAAGTCAGAGCTGGAAGGATGGGAGGATGAGGATCCTTACTCCAAACCTAAATTTACCTGGTGGCCCATGGCCGCAGTGATAGTGGCGTTGGCCGTAGTTGTAGGGTATTGGTTGGTACCTAGTGGCCAAACCGATACCAACGATCTTTTTGCAGCCCATTTCCAACCCTATGATGACATCATCCACTCGCGCGATATTGACGATTCGGCAATACTGAACCAAGCGTTTTCTTTTTATAATAAGGGTCAATTTGATTCTGCTGCTCAGAATTTTGCTTACTATCTGGAAGTCATCCCGGATCGTTCTATTGAGTTTTATAGGGGGGTATCCTTATTGGCAGCTAACGCAGGCACTGAGTCTTTACCTATTTTTGAGCGGTTGTCCAATGACAATGGCTTCCTACTTCAAGATCCAGCTCAATGGTATTATGGATTGAATTTGCTGAAGGAAGGAGAATCCGAGCAAGCTGAAATAGTAATATCTAAGATTGCGAAGCATGAAGGGCATGATTTTCAGGCTCAAGCCCAAAAAATATTGGAAATGTTTTCACAATCCTAAGGCAAAGAAAACATTCGGATTATATACCAAGGCCAGGAGTAATAAAACCGCTATACCCACCCTATCCAAGGTAGGGTACACCTTGGATGATTTGAGATCAGCCTCTATTACTAGTTCTCCTCCTCCCCCCCGAATACCATGTCCGTACTGCTGTAGGTGCTGCCATAGCGGTTGGCCAGGGTGGCCACCTGTGTCATAGCATCTTTGAATTGTTCGACCGTCAATTCCTCCAATGGATGCGTAAAGGTAGACCAGAGAAATCCTTGATACAAACTGTATTTGGCATCCAGGGCCCGGTCAAAATTGGCTTCAAGCACCATCTTCAGATCTTTCTCTTCCAGGTTTTCTTCCTCAATAATAGGAGTCATGACCCGCATACGATTGGCATTCTCGTCGGTAATGATATACAGTAAGCGTTCCATAAAAGCCACCTGCCAACGACCAGGAGAATCTTCACTACCCGGCATACGCTCCACTTCCTGGGATACCCGGTATAGGATCTTTTCCATTTTGATGTTGCTCATTTTGTCAAAGGCCGACTGAGCCTGAACCTGAATGCCTAACAGTAATAGTAGCCCCCAAATACATAGCACATTTCTCATACTCTTATTAGATAGCCTAATTAAGATAACGAAAAAGCCCTGAAATCAGGGCTTTTGCTTACTAGATATTTTATGGAAGTGAACTACTCGTCACTGTCATCCTTCCTGCTGTTGTCTTGTTTAACCGCGTCTCCATCTTCCAATCTTTTAGAAACCACCATGAAAGGGCCGGTAATCACGTCTACTCCTTCTGCAATCCCCTCCAGGATCTCAATATTATCAAAATCACTGATTCCAGTCTTAACCACTACCATCTTGGCCTCTCCTTCTTCACTGATAAACACCACCTCATCTACTTCTTTTTGCTCCTCCTCAGCGGCATCATCCGGTCTGGTTGAGGCTTCTTTCTCCTGGTCGTCTTCTCGCTCTCTGGTAGTCACCGCCGACAAGGGAACCATTAGTATGTCTTTTTTCTTGGTGGTGATGATATCGACACTGGCAGTCATACCGGGTCTGAAGGGTGAGCTGGCTTTTTCTTCCAGCAAATCTGCGTAGGACTCATTTAAAATCCGAACACGCACTTCAAATTCCGTAACCGCATCATCCGAAATTTTATCCTTAGCAGTATTGGCTATCTGCGTGACGGTCCCGAAAAACTTCTTTCCGGTATAGGAGTAGGCATCCACATCGATGGTGGCGGTGTCCCCTACCGACACTCTGATGATATCATTTTCATTGACATCCACCCGTACCTCCATACGATTGAGATCAGCAATTCGCAACATTTCCGTACCGGCCATTTGGCTGGTACCCACTACACGTTCCCCTTTCTCGACGCTCAACTTGGACACAATGCCATTCATAGGAGCAAATACGCTGGTAAGACTTAGATTTTCCTGGGCTTCGTCAACGGATGCCTGCGAGCTGGCTACGGTATAACGAGCTGCCTGAGCACCTTGACGAGCAGACTCCAGCTCCTGTTTAGCTACTTGATAACTGGCTTCAGCGGCTTCATATTCCGCATCAGAGATCACCTTTTCTTGATACAGGTTCTTATTGCGGTCAAAATCCTTTTGAGCCCTTATGAACTCTGCATCGGCCTGGGAAAGTCTGGCTTGTGAGCTGGCTTGATTGGCGCGCTGCTGATTGAGATTGGCCATAGACCGTTCCAGAGCTGACTGAAAGTTATCCGGGCGGATCTTAATGAGCAAATCCCGTACGCGCACGGAATCCCCCTCTTCCACGTTGAGTTCGATAATTTCTCCGGGAACATCAGGGCTTATTTTGACCTCCACCTCCGGCTGTACCGTTCCCGAAGCACTAACCGTTTCGGTGATATCTCCCAAGGAAGCCTGGGCCACAGTCACCTCCGTTTGGTTGCGATTGTCCAGCAAACCGGTGGACTTTCCGATAATGATAAATACTATCAGCAGGCCAATAGCCCCGCCAATGATGTATAGTAATTTGTTGGATTTTTTATTAGCCATGTCTAAAACTCTAAGGGGTTACCCTGATAGAAATCTAAAATTTTGGTTTTAAATATATAATCGTATTTGGTGCGCACCAAATCGGACTTAGCCCCAAAGAGGTTGTTTTGGACAATCTGATAGTCCACGAAATTGACTGCTCCCAGGTTGTAACGTTTTTCTGTGACTCGAAAACTTTCTTCCAAAGCCTGTACCTGCTTTTGCGAAGCTTCATATGCCTTGGAGGCTGCTATGGCATCGTTGTAGGCGGTCTCGATGATTTGGCGTAATAAGTTGCGCACCTCCCGGGCATTGATCTCCGCCTGTGCTTTGAAAATACTGGCCCGTTGTACGCTGGATTTGGTGGCTAGCCCATTAAACACCGGAACGGACAAAGTGAAGCTTAACGATCGACTCAAATTGTCATCGAATTGATCTCCTACCCCATTTGACATCGATACAAAATTCGGATTGGGGCTAAATAATGTAACAGTCTGGGTGGGATTTCCAGTCACGAATCCAGCATCCGGAATCTCATCAGGCTCTCCAAAAGTACCGTCGCTTATGAACAAAGGATTAAGTGCATCTGAGTAGTTGGTAAACATATTATAACCCAGGCTGAGCGAAGGGTAGTAAGCACCTTTAGCGATCTTTTCACCCAGAACAGAACTCTGAATCCCTAAATCCGCACTTTTTACTTCCGGTTGGGACCGTTCCGCTTGCTGGAAAATATCCTGGGCATTCAATCCTGTAAAGACGTAGTCTGTGGCTTCTATTTCCGGCTCTACTACTTGCAAATTTTCGCTGGCCGGCATTTGCATCACCTGCTTTAAATTTAACAAAGCTAAATTTAAGTTGTTCTCGGCATTAACTACCTCCAGCTCGTTACTGGCGACTTGTGATTGAAGGTCCAGTACTTCGGAAATAGCCAGCGAACCCGCATCTACTAGCTTTTGCGTGCGTTGCAACTGTTGTGTGGTGGTTTCCAATTGCAAGTTAGCTGTTTCCAACAACTCCTGATTGAAGATCACATTGGTGTAAAATGTAACCACATTAAGAATCACATCATTTTTGGCCTTATCCAGATCGCTGGTACTACCCTGCAAATTGAGCTTGTTCTGTTTGATGGTATTTAGCTTTTGCAACCCGTCAAACAAGGTTAGCGAACTACCAGCCTGAAGACCCACCGACTGGATGCGCTGAGAGATAAATAAGTTGGTGGTGGGGTCAATGGATCGCCCCCAATTAATTCCGTATTGAGAACCAAAATTGAAATTAGGGTACATATCGGCCTTAGACTGCTTGAGGTTGACCTCGTTGAATTGCACATCCAGTTCTCCGCGCTTTACCGTAAGATTGTTGTCCAGTGCATATTCCACACACTCTTGAAAGCTCCAGGTCTTTACTTCTTGAGCTTGTACCTGGAATGCACTCAAAAGTATGATTAAAGTTATGGTAAGGTATAGTTTTAGTTTCATAGGGTTATAAGTCTATGTCTGGTATATATACGATGTCATGCACCCAGTCTAGGGAAAGCAGATATTCCAGGGTAATGGGCTTGAGTCCGGAATCCATTTCTACAATGTGACAGGCTACATCATGTTTGCCTTTTCTGGATACCGTCATGGTAGCAATATTACAATCGTCATTGGAGAGAATATTGGAAATGAAGGCTATAGTTCCCTTTACATCGTCGGCGGTAATAATCAGGGTATGCAATCGGGCGCTAAAATGGGCCTTATATCCGTTGACCTCAGAAATATTGATGACCCCGCCCCCTAAACTTTCGCCAATTATCGTGGTCTCCGTATTTTTAGCGGTCAATTTCAATTTTATGGTATTGGGATGTAAGTTGGAGGCATTGCCCACAGATTTGAATTTATAATCCAATCCCTTTTTTTGGGCGTGCTCAAACGATTCCTTGATCCTCTTATCGTCAGTTTTAAAGTCCAGCAATCCTGCTATTGCGGCTTTATCACTTCCATGACCCTCGTATGTACGGGCAAAGGAATTGTAGAAAGTGATTTCTGCTTTTTGAGGCGCGGTCTTTAACAAGCGAAAGGCTACCCGCGCTATCCTCACTACCCCGGCAGTATGGGAACTGCTGGGACCTATCATTATAGGCCCAATCATATCAAATACACTGCTGCGCTCTGCCATAGGTGTGTTAAAATAAGCACGTAAACTTAGCCAATCGCGACCAAGGATCGAATAAATTGTTTACAAATGGCAATATAGCTCCATGAAAGCGCAAACCCTTGGATTCGTTAACGAGATACCGCTTAAGAAAAGCCCTCACCTGATAAATGGCACCAAAGTAGCTGCACAAATCCCCCAAAATATGGCACCTTTACATTTTGAGGATTCTATAGTAACCTGTAATATTAGGTTTTTGCTCAGTAATCCATTTTTAAATATTCAAAACAATTTTTCAAAATATGATACGATATGATTTTCTTCTGATCTTTACCTTTCTTTTTACAATAACTGTACCCCTGCAAGCTCAATTCAAGAACAAGCGTGAAAAAGCGGAATTGTCTATTGAAAACGCTACTGATGCCTTCGAATCTCTGGCCAATATGGAAGAGGGTGAAAGTATCCCGCAGGCCCTGATAG
>JAOTYN010000192.1 GCA_029861825.1 Cyclobacteriaceae bacterium | reverse complement strand
AGGCATTCAGCAGATACTTAATTATCTGCTAAGATAAAAATTGTTGGCAATTATGGATTGATGCCTAGGGTTTATTCAGCCAAATAGAAGTCTTAAGACCGTAAGTGTTTAACTTTACCTTTTCTGCACCGATATCGCCCAGGCTTTTCTCATAATACGCGCCAATTTGCCAGCGAGTCTTTTCATTAATATACACCTCGGTGCCAAATCCCAAATTCAAAGTACCAATACTAAAACCCGGGGTCACATCTTGTTTTGCACCTATGAATGCCCGAAACTCCTCGCCGTTGTCATCGGGATTATCGATCCCTTCAACAGCGTATTGATAATCAAATTCCTGTCCGGTGAGCCATTGAGGGGATATTCCTCCGCTGATGTACCACCGCTTGTTATGGTCCAGAATACCCATTACTTTGAGGTTAACTGGGATTTTCAAGACTTCGGCATCGGACTCAAGGCGGATTATTTGTCCCACGCTTGGATCAAATCCTGGATAATTAGACAACTCCGAAGGATTCAATTCCAACAGTTCTTTCTCCTTGATGGTATAGGATCTTGTTCCCCGATGGATACCGGTCTCCAGTCTCAAGGTCGGCGAGAAGATAATCTCACCCATGATACCCAGGCTGGTGTTGATATCTCCTACACCTAATGGTGGTACCGTGGTGTTGACCATTGTCTCTACGCCAAACTGAAAATCAACTCCGGAATACTGATGTTTTTCCAGGGCCCATAGGGTTTTGGAGTCTAATTTCTTAGAGGTTCTTGAGGTATTTTCTGTTAGCTCCGACATGTCCCAAACTTTGGGTAGGTTATGGGGAAGCGCAGGCGGAGCATGGGCCATGCGCGAATCTCCTTCGTGAAATATTACAGGATTTACACTGTGTGATTTAACTACAAGAATCTTTTCTCCTGCATCCCCAATCAGCATGAGGTTATTCCGGGTTAGAAATTGCTGCAACTCTTCGGAAATCTCTTCACTTTCTCCAATAAGCTTATAGCTGTGGTCCAAAGCCCTGCCGGATAGACTTGAACGGGAATAATCAGAAGGGATACCTGCGAAAGTACCGGAAGGAGGAGAAGTCCCAGGAATCGTGGTTATTATGTCCTTATATACGTAAATAGTATCCACCAAAGTGGTTTGCTTTGTAGCTTGAAGCCTTAATAACTCTTCTTGCAATACCATTAATTGGCTACGTTCAGCCTTTAGATCGGCCATCTCTGAATTTAATTGCTGATGACGTCCTTCGCTGAAATACCATACCACACCTAAGTTAATTAGGGTAAACAGCACTAAAGCAGCGGCTACCGCGGCCGTTTTGCCCCAATTTCTATTAGCGCCGCCAGTGGCAGGCATAGCTGCCAGTCGCTTGCGCATATCGGCAAGTGCCTCTGGGTCGTAACCAGTATCCTGGTAGCTCTGGGCCTTACTCTTTATGATCTTATCAAAGGAATTATCATCCATGATCTAAATAACTTTCTTTATTAATACCTAAAACGCGCCTCTTTAATTTGCTGCGAGCTATGGCCAGGTTCGATTTCGAAGTCCCTATTCCAATATTCAGCCTTTCTGAGATTTCCCGGTGATTAAAACCTTCAATTACAAATAGGTTGAAAACCAACCTGTAAGAGGGTGGCAATTCCTGGATCAGGTCCACAATCTCCTTTTCAGAGATTTTGTCCAAGGCATCTTCCGTAACAAACTCGTGCTTGGCATAGGATATGTCCACATTATGATAGTGCTTTTCATTTCTCCGATAGTAGTCTATGGATGCATTGATCATAATGCGCCGCAACCATGCTTTAAAAGAAGTGCGGTCGGCGTACTTATTCAGCTTAGTAAATACCTTTACAAAACCATCATTCACAATTTCAACAGCCTCTTCCCGGTCCTTAGAGTACCGCAAACATATACTCATAGCATAGTTGTAAAAGAGCAAATACAGCTCCTCCTGCTTATCACTACGTCCTTCACGACAACGTGAAATGAGTGTGTCTAAGTATTTTGGATCGGCGGACACGGGTTTCCCTTAAGTTTAGTAGCTATTTAATAGAAATACTCACTTCTTCAAAAGCCACAACGCCGGCAATGTCTAAAGGGTTGGTTTAAAAAAATATATTTTATTTCTGGGGCTGGAAACCAACCGACTGCGACCATTGGGCGTTGTGTCAATTAGCAGGTTATAGATTCTCAACCAAATTTAATAATTAATTCATTATCAATCTATTAAATAGATGGAATTATATTATTGATTTAATATAACATCGTACTTACTTCCAGCATAAAACTTTATATCAATTTAACATTTTCAGAACAACTGAGCTCATATTTCTTTGGCCAATTTTAACACAGGGTTAGGTTTTCGGCCTAAAACTGTACTAAAGATTGAACACTAAACGAAGCACAATGAAATCAACCGAAAGTCACTTCCCAAAGCCTCTGGTAATAAAGGATTTCACAATATTTTTTCCCATTAAATCGGTATTTTCATTTTTAGCTTTAGTGACATTTTGGATTTTTTTATCCGGGTGTGAATCCTCTATTACTAATATCCCAGAGTCTAATGCGACATTATCATCCACTCAGCTGCAAACCAAAAACGTAGTAATCGTGGTAATAGATGGTCCTCGTTACGAAGACACCTGGGGTCATCCTCAAAGGCGCTACATACCACATTTTGCTAACGACCTGGCTCCACAAGGAATACATTATACAAATTTTTACAACAAGGGGGCTACCTACACCACCTCGGGACATTCTGCGGTGACTACAGGCAACTACCAGTGGATGTCCAACGATGGATCGGAAGTCCCCAACAATCCTTCGGTATTTCAACTATGGCTGGAGAAGAATGCCACCAATCCGAAGAAAGCCCAAATAATAACCAGTAAAGAAAAGCTTCAGGTACTGGCTGATTGTGTCAATCCGCAATGGCGAGGTAGATTCAATCCTCTTACAGAAACACAAAATCGGGATGATCAACTGACCTTTGATAAAGCCCTGGAAGTCTTTCAAAAAGATCAACCGAATTTCGTCTTGATCCATTTTAGAGGCCCCGATCACTACGGTCATGCCAATGACTGGGATAGCTATCTAAATGGAATAGAGGAGACGGACAGACTTACCTACGAAATATGGGAATACCTCCAACAAGACCCTTTTTACAAAGGCACCACTACCATGTTGGTCACCAACGATCACGGTCGTCACAAGGACGGCGTAAGTGACGGTTTTGTGTCACATGGTGATTTTTGTGAAGGTTGTATGCATATTAGTCTGTTTGCGGTGGGCCCGGATTTTCATGCCAACCGCGCTATTGTTGACCAACGCGAATCCGTTGATGTAGCGACCACCGCCGCCTATCTAATGAATATGGATTTACCCACCGGCTCCGGACAGGTAATGTGGGAGCTTTTCAAATAACCTAAAACCATGAGAAATCTATCCGCAATTTTTATCCTTATTTTCGCTGTTCCATTCTTCTGCCGGGGGCAGGAAAAATCTGCTGGTTTGATGGCCACTGGAATCACCACCGAAGCCTCGATTTACAGTCACACCGTACGCGTTCAACTAGAACCTTTTTTATCCTGGGGGACCCAGAAAAACCAGTTGGTAGTTGGCCCCACCATTATAGTGGCTTCCAATATGGGATTTCAGTCCTCCCAAATGCCCAAGCTATCGGGGCTGAAAGTTGGATACCGCTTGTGGCCCGGTTCTAGCAGCAATAAATGGAACTTCTACCTTTCCAATGACCTTAGAGTCCAAAGAGTCCAAGACGGTTGGAAAGGAAACGCATTCAACGAAGAGCTGGCCCAATATGAGGAAACCGATTATCGAGTAATTGAGATGTTGGTAGACAATCATCTGGGATACGGCGTAACCTTCAGCATAGGTCAAAATCTCACCATTAGTCAGGGAGTGGGCCTGGGCGCCTATATCTCCTCTCTCAACGGCAATGATGCCAGAGCTCACGAAACTAATTTCGATTACCGGGGCTACAAAAATTTCGGATTCAGCTGGAAAGTGAATATTGGTATTGCCTACAATTTATAAACTAGGGTTTATAGTAGTTCAAGTACAGCTTGCCGGAGGGTATTAGTCGGTTGTCGTCCGTGACGATCAAACACTCGATACCCATAAGCTTATTAATGAGCGCCAGCCCCAGGTCTTCTCCCAGTACAAACACCGAGGTGGCCAGAGCATCGGAAAGTTCGGCATCCGGGCTTATGATAGTAACACTTTTAATCCCTTTAACCGGATATCCGTTGCGTGGATCTATAATATGAGAATAGCGATGGCCCTCGATCATAACAAATCGCTCATAGTCTCCTGAGGTCACCACTGCCTGATCGTTAATGCTTAACCAGGAGTACACTTCCTCCCTATTGTTAGGATCTGTAATACCAATGCGCCAAGGTGATCCGTCGGGCTGCTGCCCCCATGCGATGAGATCACCGCCAGCATTCACCAGGCCGCTGGTAATGCCCATTCCCTTCATAACCATTCGGGCACGATTAGCAGCGTATCCTTTTCCGATAGCTCCAAAACCAATTTTCATACCTTTATCCTGCAAAAAGATAGTGGTAGATTCCCCATCCAGCATAATGCGCTGGTAGCCTATCAAGGCAAGAGCCCTAGTTATAGCGCTGTCGGCCGGTACTTGAGCCAATGTACCATCAAATTTCCAAAGTCTATCCATGGAAGCGTAGCTGATATCAAAAGCCCCATCAGTTAATTTTGAAACCTTTTTAGCCCTGGCCACCAAATCGAAAAGCTCTTGATCGACAGCTATGGGTTTTATACCGGCCGACCGGTTTACCATACTGGTTTGTGAGTTGGGATCCCAAGAAGAAATTAACTTTTCGATGCGCTGTATTTCTGCAATGCCTGCATTTATAGCATTCCAGCAAGCCGCTTCATTCTCTGCAACTGCAGTAACCTCAAAGCGGGAACCCATTAATTTAAGCACCTTGGTCTGACTAACGCCTTGAGCAAGACCAGAAACACCAGTCCCCAGCATTAACGAGCCTAAGGCAAATAGAAATCCAAGTATTTTCCTTCCCATCACACAACTAACGGACATAAGTTAATCCAAGGTATTGATCCAGTTAGCAATTTTTAAAGCTTCATTTCTGGGGACCTGCGGCATAGGTGCCATAGGGGTGGCATATTCCGGCCAGTTCTTAGGTTGAGGATTGTAGATCAGCTCCACCATACGTTCGATAGTGTATTTTCTCTTAGCAATATCCTGGTAAGAAGGGCCCACCAGGGGCTTGTCTACCTGGTGACAGGCTATACAAGTATTGCTCACCAAAAGAGGCTCTATTTCCCCATAGGTGACCACCGGCCCTTTGGACCTGGGGGATTTATTCGGAATACTCTTTTGTTTTGGGATTCCCCTGGAGTTTACAGATGATCTTTTGGTGCTAAGAGCTGATAATGAAAGTTTTTCTCCATCCGGGATATTATTCAGAGTATAATAAGCCCTACTGTGCAACAGCGGCAATCCATATGCTGATTTTATTCCCGGCAGTCTTAATTCGTGCACATAATATTTACGCAAGTTGTCGATCACTACCCGCACTTTGAGACGGTCGTCCGAGACTTTTACCCCCCTGATCTTAAGCTCCTGCTGGTCTACAGGTGGGCTGCCGTATACCGGATGGTACTTGTATATGTAGCTCATTCCCCCATAACTATTCAGGTCCTCGGCGGTCTTGACATCCACTGGATGGGTGAATTCAATCTCAAAACCATCTACACGTGCCTGGACGGTCTTCATTTCCATAGGAACTTTGCCATTCCAGATCAACCGTTGTAATCCGGAGGTCTTTGGGCCGGCCGAGCCCCATCCTCTATTGGTTTCTCCTACAAACAGGGAACCATCGTGCCCCCAGCTCATGCGCAACACTCCCGATTGAAATCCAGATCGAAAATCGAAGGCCACACCTTGATATTCCCCTTTAATCTTTTCCAATACCACCCTCATAATTTTACTCTGACCTTGATCCCCTACAAACAACTGGCCCCCAAATGGGCCGAATTTACCTTCGGTCTGGTCTTCCAGTATTTCTGAGTTGGATATACCAAGGACACCGTGAGGCAACCACACTGCCGGCAATTGCAAGTTTGGGAACTGATCTTTTAATTGGTAAAGAAACACGGGGGCTTCCTCGTCCCGGATGTTTTCCGGTTTCACGTATTGACCGGCTTGCTTCTGTTGGCGAGGGTCAACGCGTGCGTAGAGCTGCTCCGTAGTAATATCCAGGGGTGAATTTGGTTCGCCTGTCCACCTCAACCCCGCTGGATGTCCTGTAAAGCTTCCTTTTTTTAAATGCCAAATACCTCCGGAACCCATCCAATCACCCTGATTGTCAGCATAAAAAAGCTGTCCTTGAAACATTCCCAGCCCACATGGGGAGCGCATTCCGGTAGCCCAGGGTTCCAAAGTACCATCAGCATGGATCTTCATGGTCCAGCCACGCCAGGGCACCCTACTTTCACCTCGCCACCATTCCTGGTTTCCAAAAGCGACATTACCCGTTACAAAGAAATTTCCTTGGGCATCCAGCTTAGGACCGAAACTGTACTCATGATAATGACCTGAAAGTGGCCAGGCATAAATGGTTTCATAAACATCGGCACGATCATCCCCATTGGTATCCACCAGTTTGGTTAACTCCCCTCTTTGAGCAGTGTAAAGAGCTCCCTGCTTCCAAGTTAATCCCAAAGGCTCATGTAAACCACTGGCAAATTTTACAAATCGGGGTTTGGTTCCCTCTTGAGCGGCGGCATTTTCAATGATCCAGACGTCGCCCCGCCTGGTACACAATGCCACTCTGCCATCTTCCAGGGTGGTAATCCCTCCTACTTCCAAATGAATACCTTCAGGAACGGCAACGGTAGCGATAGAATAGTAGTGGGATTCTGAGGGTGGATTTTGCGCCCATAACTGACTGGTTCCTCCAAGCATTATTAAAAGCCCGAAACAGGCGCTTGATAATTTTAAGGTTAGCTTTACTACCATATTATTGAATAAACTAGTGATTGATCATTGAGAGGTGCTACCAATTCCTTGATAGTCTGGCCATCACGAATTTCCGCCTCTCCAAGATGCATCTTGATGTAAAAACTTTTATCGTCTACGACATATTGGCCATCACCCAAGGAAATAATATCCGAACCTTGGGCAATCTTAAAGAACAGACCTGCAGTGGGTTTTTCTACTGTAATTTCCCGGGTGACGAAGGTATTGGTCTCATCCGGGTAGAGACGGTCTTTAATCTTATGGGTGCCATAACTATAGGTAAAGATTGGCCTGCCGTTTTGCTCTTCCAATTGATACCCCGTTGACTTCAGTTGGGGGTCTGAGGACTCAGCAGCCAAAAATATAGGCTGAGCATTCATAATATATTGAGTGCCACCTAATGGCCGAAATGAACCATCGCCACGATTATGCCACATGGGGGTAGCATCTACAAAATCTCCTCGCCATACACATACCAGGTTTCCCCGCGCCAAGTCATATACATAATTCAAACCACAGGGCTCACTGACACCGATAGTATGAGTTAACCGCTGATTCTGGTCTCCCTGATAATCCAAAAACGCCCGCAGGAGCTTTACTTCATTGCCAGTATGTACTAAAATATCGGCAACGGGGTCTTCCGAAGGTGGGTATGAATCGAAGTCGTGCAAATCTGTGGGATAGGTCTTGGAGGTACTGACGCTGAGGGCTAACCGGGGCGGCATCCACTCCGCTTCTTTAAAATAGGTCAGTTCCAAGGAATGAGTTCC
>JAOTYN010000191.1 GCA_029861825.1 Cyclobacteriaceae bacterium | reverse complement strand
CTTTGGTTAGTTATAATTAGCGGATTAGTTTGCTAATATCTCTTAAAAAGAAGACCTTAGACTTGAATTAACTAACAATAATGGGTTCATACGCCCCAAAATGCAGGTTTTTCGAAAAATAACGACCATTTGCCTGGCACTTTTGTTAATGGTATCCACTTCCGGACTTACCATCAACAAACATTACTGTTTAGGATTTTTGAAGGATATATCCATCCTTCATGAGGCCTCTTCCTGTATGGCAGAAATGAATTTGCAAGAGGAAGAATGCCCTATGGAGTGTTGTGAAGAAACCTCCGAATCCGTGATGGTAGATGATTTCAAGCAGGCTGGATTTAATACTAATCTGGCTCCCGACCTGAAATTAATTGCGGTGATCTCCCATTTCCTGGCAGACGCGCAGCTGATTTCTTCCGAAATATCTCACAATCACTTTCAATATTATAGTCCCCCTTTGATTGACCGCGATATACCTATCATGGTTCAATCCTTCCTTCTTTAAATATCGGCTTGCCCTTGGATTATCTGGCTGACTGAATTCACAGTCTGTTATTATCATTTGTTCAAAATCTAATAATACAATGAGATGCTTAGCCGCTTTGTTAAGTTCTTTTTAGAAAGAAAACTGATCGTGGTACTGTTGATTATAGGCTTGACCCTTTGGGGTATGGCCACTGCACCCTTTGGCTGGGATTTGCCGTTGCTGCCTCGTGACCCGGTGCCCGTAGATGCCATCCCCGACATCGGGGAAAATCAACAGATTGTGCTAACCGAGTGGATGGGTCGTTCCCCTCAGGACATCGAGGACCAGGTTACCTATCCACTCACCACCGCCTTGTTGGGTATACCTGGGGTCCGCAGTATCCGCAGCAGCTCTATTTTCGGTCTATCCAGTATATACCTCATTTTTGAGGAAAATGTGGAATTCTACTGGAGTCGCTCGCGCATCCTGGAAAAGCTGAATTCCTTATCGCCCGGGACCTTACCTGAAGGAGTTCAACCGGCGCTGGGACCTGATGCCACCGCGCTGGGCCAGATATTCTGGTATACCTTGGAGGGCAGGGACCCGCAAGGTAATCCCGCTGGTGGATGGGACCCGCAGGAGTTGAGATCCGTCCAGGATTTTTATGTCAAGTATGGCCTTGCTTCCTCGGCTGGGGTGGCTGAGGTAGCCTCTATCGGGGGTTATGTCAAGGAGTACCAGGTGGAGATAGACCCGGTGGCCTTGACGAGCTATGGGGTCAATATTGCCGATATCATGCAGGCTGTTAAAAAGAGCAACCTGGATGTGGGGGCCCGTACCATCGAATTCAACCGCGTCGAATATCTGGTAAGGGGCTTGGGATATATAAAAAGTATCAGCGACCTGGAAGAAGCAGTGATCGTGGCCCGGGATAATGTTCCTATACGCATCAAAGATGTAGCCCGGGTACAACTAGGCCCAGCCACCCGTCGCGGTGGCCTGGACAAGGCTGGCGCTGAAGCCGTAGGAGCTGTGGTGGTGGCACGCTACAACTCCAATCCCCTGCAAGTGATAAACGAGTTAAAGGCCAAGATTGAAGAATTGGCCCCGGGTTTACCCAGCAAGACCCTAGCCGATGGCACTATTTCTAAAGTCACCATCGTGCCCTTCTACGACCGCACCGGGCTTATAAAAGAAACCCTGGGAACACTGGAAGAAGCGCTGACACTGGAAATCCTAATTAGTATCCTGGTGGTGATTATTCTGGTATTGAACCTGAGAACCTCGCTGTTAATATCCAGCATACTGCCCCTGGGCGTATTGATCACCTTTATTGCCATGCGTTATTTAGGGGTCGCTGCTAATGTCGTGGCCCTGTCCGGGATCGCCATTGCTATCGGAGTAATGGTAGACGTGGGGATAATTTTTACGGAAAATATTTACAGGCATTTGCAACTTCCCCAAAATCAGGACCTGGGGGCATCGGGCAAGCTACAAGTGATCCATAAAGCCACCGTAGAAGTGGCCAGTGCAGTGATCACCGCGCTCGCTACTACTATAGTAAGCTTCATACCGGTGTTTGCTCTGCAGGCCCAGGAGGGCAAGCTTTTTACTCCTCTGGCCTTTACCAAATCCTTCGCATTACTGGCAGCATTGGTCATTGGGCTAGTCATTTTGCCAAGCCTGGCTCATTGGATCTTTACCCGGTCCGTTAGGAAAGAAGGTAGTAAGAAAATTTGGGGAGTGCTATTGCTGGTATTGGTAATCCCATTGCTATTTCTGGTACCCTGGGCCGCCATCGCCTGCCTGGGTGTGGGTCTAACCACCCTATTCGAAGCGCGTTTAGGCACGACTAGGGTTAAATTTTTGAATATTGCCATTACTCTGGCAGCGGTTCTGTACTTCCTTTCTGCAGAATGGCTGCCTTTGGGTGCGGCTCATTCCTGGTTCACCAACCTCTTGTTTGTGGGGCTGGTCATTGTCCTGGTATTGGGAACCATGATATTGGTGATCCGCAATTATTCCAGGATCCTGAACTGGTGTCTGGAGCACAAGTGGCAGTTTCTAAGCCTACCCATTATCTTGATGCTGTTCGGGTTGCTCACCTGGCAAGGATTCGATCGGGTTTTCGGTTTTGTAGCACGAGGTGCAGACAGTATTAATTGGAATTTGCGGCAAAGCGGTTTGTGGGGAAACATGAATCAGACCTTCCCAGGGCTGGGAAAAGAATTTATGCCTACTTTGGAAGAAGGTAGCTACCTACTGATGCCTACTACCATGCCCCATTCCGGTGTGGAAGAAAATGTGCAAACCATACAGTTGCTGGATCAAATGGTATCCAACATCCCCGAAGTAGAAAATTCAGTAGGCAAATGGGGCCGCGCATCCTCTGCCCTGGACCCCGCTCCCATTTCCATGTTCGAGAATGTGATCAACTACTATCCCGAATACATTCTGGGAGAGAATGGCCAACGTAAACGATTCAAAGTTGATGGCGATGGAAACTTCATGCTTTCCAATGGCGATACCTTTGAACCCGGTTCCTCTATTTTGGCGGGTTTTAAGACCGAATTGTTGATCCCCCATAAAAACGGTAAATATTTTCGACAATGGCGCGATCATATAAAGTCTCCTGACGATATCTGGCAGGAGATCTCCCATGTAACCAACATACCAGGAATGACCTCCGCCCCAAAGCTTCAACCTATTGCTACCCGCTTGGTGATGCTGTCAACGGGTATGCGGGCTCCCATGGGCATGAAAATTTTCGGACCCGATCTGGCCACCATTGAAGCTACCGGCTATCAAATGGAACAACTGCTAAAACAGGTGCCGGGCGTGAATCCAGGCTCGGTCTTTGCTGACCGGGTGGTGGGCAAGCCCTACCTGGAGATCAAGATCAATCGCAAAGCCATTGCCAGATACGGGCTTAGAATCGAAGATATCCAGCGCTATATCGGCGTGGCCATTGGGGGTAATACCCTGACCACTACTGTAGAGGGAAGGCAGCGCTATCCAGTACGGGTTAGATACGCACGGGAATTCCGCGATAATCCTGACGATCTCAAAGATATACTGATACCCACCCCATCAGGAGTGCAGGTACCACTGCAGGAACTGGCGGTGCTAGAATTTGAAAGAGGACCTCAAAACATTCGTAGTGAGGATACCTTCCTGGTCAGTTACGTGATCTTTGACAAGCAAGAGAATTATGCGGAGGTCGATGTAGTGGAAAATATCCGAGCATTTCTGGATTCTAAAATTGAAGAGGGATCATTGGTGATTCCCACAGGGGTCAGCTATACGTTTGCCGGTAACTATCAAAACCAGGTGCGGGCCACCAAAAGGCTCTCTGTTCTCATACCGGTAAGTCTACTAATCATTTTCCTTATACTCTATTTCCAGTTTGGCCGATTACAACCCACTTTCATGGTGTTCTCAGGCATTTTTGTGGCTTTTGCAGGGGGATTTATGCTGATCTGGTTATATAGCCAGCACTGGTTTTTGGACTTTTCCCTGTTCGGGGAAGACCTGCGCAATCTATTTCAGGTGGGCAAAGTCAACTTGAGTGTAGCCGTTTGGGTGGGCTTTGTGGCCCTCTTCGGTATTGCCTCCGATGACGGTGTGCTGATGGCTACCATACTGAAACAAACCTTTGATAAGGAAAACCCCCGCGATCTTCAAGCGGTGCGTCAGGCGGTTCTGAAGGCCGGTAAGTTGCGAATTAGACCGGCTATGATGACCACCGCCACTACGCTTTTCGCACTGCTGCCCATATTTACATCTACTGGAAAAGGATCAGAGATTATGGTACCCATGGCTATTCCTGCTTTTGGAGGAATGCTTATCCAGATCATCACGGTATTCGTGGTGCCCGTGTTGTATTGCATGTGGCAAGAGTCCAAACTAAAATCTGCAAAAAATGAAATATAGCTTTCTAATAGTGATCCTTTTATTCAGTGCTTGCAGCCAACCTGCTGCATCGCCGGAAGTAAAACTTGCGGGGAGTCTTCGCGGGGTCATGCACCAAGGCCAGCTGGGAGCTATGATAAAAATAGACAGTTTACTTGAACCCGGTGTATATGCTTTAGGGGCACTAGATTCCCTGGCTGGAGAAATACTAATACTAGACGGTGATCTACTGGTAAGTACTGTGCTGGCAGAAAGTGTGCAAACCGGGCCTGTAGTAAATGCACATGCTGCCTTACTGGTTTATGTCCAGGTTGGTAATTGGCAGGAATTCGAATTGTCCACTAAAAACTGGCAAGAGACGGTTTTGGAATATGCCCGGGCGCAGGAACTTGAACAACCCTTTCCATTCTTGCTTAAGGGTGCCTTCCCCAGGCTGGATTATCATGTGATTAATTATGATACTCAAAGAGGCGACCTGTCCAATCATAAGTCAGGCGCCTTCAACTCTCAGTTGGATCAAACTCCGGTAATCATTTTAGGATTTTACTCCCAAAGCCACCAGGGTTTGTTTACCCATCACGACGTCTTTACCCATATGCATGTACGAAATGCTGATGGCACCGCTATGGGTCATGTAGATTACCTGGAAAGCGGGAATGGATCATTCACCTTATTACTCCCAAAATAATGAAAAGAGCATTGATCATATTGATGGTACTTTGGGGTTGGGAATTACGTTCCCAAGACCCGGTTGAACCATATTTGCTAATAGCCGCGGAGCACAATCCCGGGTTGAAGTCCCGTTTCAATCTCTACCTGGCACAGTTGGAAAAAATACCCCAGGTGAAGGCTCTGCCCGATCCCCAGGTGGCCTTCGGATTTTTTATTCAACCTGTGGAGACCCGCGTTGGCCCTCAAAAGGCCAGCGTAAGCCTAAGTCAGAGCTTTCCTTGGTTTGGAACCCTGCAGTCTCAAGCGGTTATGAACAGTCGCATGGCCGAATCCCTGCTGGCGGGTTTTCAAAAGGAAAAGCTGAAGTTGTTTAGAGAAGTGAGGCTCTCTTACAACCGGCTGTATTATTTGAACAAGGCTATTGTTCTTACAGAGGAAAACCTGCAGGTATTAGCATCATTCAAAGAACTGGCGCGGGTCAACTTTGAAAGCGGCAAAACGGGATTTGTTAATGTACTGAGGGTAGAAATGGAAGAAGAAGAATTGAAGGTGGTGCTCAGCTCATTACAGGATCGTCAAGTAGCAGCATTGGTGGAGTTTGAGAATCTGTTGAATACCAGGCTTCCGGAAGCGGTAGATTTCCCACAGGTCTTGCCTATACATACGCTGGATGCCAGTGAACAACAGCTATTCGACAGCCTGAAAGCCACCAATGCCGAACTGCAAGTGCTGGAGCATCAGGCACTGGCCAAAGGTGATCAGTTAAAACTAGCGGAACTAATGGCAAAACCCAGTTTCAGGGTCAGTGCCAGTTATATCAATATTAGTAAAAGAAGTGATGTGGATATCAGTGGTAACGGCCAGGATGCCTGGCTCTTTCCCCAAGTGGGGCTAAACATTCCACTGGCTGGTAAAAAGTATCAGGCCCAACAAAAACAGGCCCAGTTGGAGCGCGAGAGTATTCAATTTAAGATCGAGGACCAGGCCAACCTCTTTTCCTCGCAACTGCAGCATCGCCTGAAGGACCACGCGGATGCCCAAAGAAAACTTACACTCTATGAGCGTCTGTATGACTTGGCCGAACGCTCCCTTTCACTATTACAAACTGAATTCGCCACCGGAAAAACGGATTTTGAAGAGGTGTTGCGCATGCAGTTGAAAATCCTGGACTACCAATTGCAATTGGAAAAAGCCCGGGTTGAAATTAACAACAGTATTTACAAAATAAACTATCTAGTAGGAAAATGAAAAAGGTAAGTTTAAAACAAATTGTCATAGGCGGAGGACTGGTAGTTCTGGGATTGATCCTGGGCCGAATACTGTTTCCCGGATCTGAAGCGATACAACATGAAGACCATGCCCATCAGACACAGGCAGAGGTGTGGACCTGCTCCATGCATCCCCAGATCCGGGAAAGTGGTCCCGGCAAATGTCCCTTGTGTGGAATGGATTTAATCCCGGTAGAAAGTGGCGATCACTTACCACCGGACCGGATTCAAATGACAGAATCAGCCTTGAAGTTGGCGCAAGTTCAGACCATCGTAGTAGGACGATCAATACCTCAAAAAGAGATCTATCTGCCGGGAAAAGTGGAAGCTGACGAACGCAATATTGCCAAGGTTACAGCACATTTTGATGGACGTGTAGAGCGTTTATACGCCGATTTTACCGGTCAGTATATTAAAAGAGGCCAACGCCTGGCAACCCTGTACAGTCCCGACCTGGTGACTGCGCAAAAAGAACTGTTCGAAGCCCTGAAATTCAAATCTACCAACCCTTCCTTTTATGAAGCGGCCGTGCAAAAACTGAAACTATGGGAATTAACCAACAGCCAGATCCAGCACATCATGGACGTGGGAGAGCCTCAATATAATTTTAATGTGATTGCGACCCGCTCCGGGACTATTCTCACTCGAGAAATATCCGAAGGGGAGCATGTGATGGATGGCCAGGTACTATTCGAAATCGCTGACCTGAATCAGCTGTGGATCATGTTCGATGCCTATGAAAGCGACCTTCCCTGGATCAAAGTGGGCGACTCCATTAAATTTAATTTGCAGGCCCTTCCAGGACAGCCCTTTCAAAGCGTGGTAAGCTTTATCGATCCGGTGGTTAACAAAGAAACCCGCACAGCATCCGTCCGCACCGAGGTGGTCAACAAGGACCAAAGGCTGAAACCGGAAATGTTTGTGGAAGGCATCATAAATGCCGGACTGGGAGCAGAAGGTGAAACCATCCTGATTCCGAAAACCGCCGTACTGTGGACAGGTAAGCGCGCCATAGTCTATGTGAAACTGCCGGGATATGAACAACCTGTGTTTGAATTCCGGGAAATTGAATTGGGCACGGATGCCGGGGATCATTACGTGGTGAACCAGGGCCTGAATGCCGGGGAAGAGATTGTGGCCAATGGGGTGTTTAAGATTGATGGCGCCGCCCAGTTGCAGGGCAAAACCAGCATGATGAATCCGGGGGGAGGTAAGACCAGTACCGGGCATCAACACGGAAACCTAAGTATGCCCCCGGAACAAAGTGCGGCAGCTCCAACTCAAGATGGATTTCAGGTTAGTGGACTGTTTAAAAATCAATTGCGACAAGTTTTCGAGGCATACCTGCCACTTAAACAATCACTGGTCCAGTCCGATGTTGAAAGTGCTAGGAAAAATGCCAGAATATTGTTAACCACTACTAATAAAGTAGATATGAAATTGGTACAAGGTGTAGCCCATCAGCAATGGATGAAAGATCTTGATAGTTTGACCGCCGCCTTAA
>JAOTYN010000190.1 GCA_029861825.1 Cyclobacteriaceae bacterium | reverse complement strand
AAAAATCACGCATTCTCCAAATGTTACGGGCTGCCCCCCCCAACACGAGGAAACTCATTCTGGAGATCTTTTGCGATTACTTCAACCACAGAGCGGCCCCATGTATTTTCCCGCTCCTGACGTTCAACTATCATTCTGCCTATGTCCCAGTACAGAGCGATCAATTCTTTGTTAACCGCTTTAAGAGCTTCGTATTGTGCCGACCGAATTCGGTTTTTAAGGTTTTCTAAAAAATCTCCGTAGTCGGCAGGTAATTCTGGCAATATTGATTTTGGAGTTTTGGCCATACAGAAATTGGAGAGTTTTACACAATCCCTCCAAAAGGTGGGTAAAACCTAACGAAGGTGCATAAAGCTCCGTTGGTTGTTTTAAGTCGGTTTCATTTCAAGACGATTTTCATTCTTGCTGAGGTCAAGATATTCTGTATTACTTTGACAAACCCAATTTAGCAATACGCCCGCAGGTTCTGGGTTTCTTTCAAAGCTGAGCAATGCTTTTCGGTACTGCGTATCCGTTGTGGTTGAATTTTGGATTTTAGGAAGGTTGGTTTTCAGTCCAACTAGGTTCTTTTCACCAATGTCTGACCGAAAGGCTGTTACGGATTGGTTCCCATCGAGAGCAAAAAAGAAATAGTCTTTGGTTTCCACCATGAGAGCCAAAATGGTTTTTACCAAGAAGCTCTTGGGGTTGATCAAAACATTGTATATCCCGAAACCATAGAACTCGAAGCTAAACTGGACGACTTCAAATTTCGAAGTTCCAAGCAACCCATGTCCGAGTCGAAATCCTTTTCCTAGGACATCAGACGGAATGACTTCATTAGGACGGAGTGCTAAAAAGCCAGATGTACGTCGCCCTTCTTCTACCAAACCAAGAGCAAAACAGGACGGTTCCGCAGAAATAAATTCTTCAATAAATCCTCTATTTACAGTGAGTATTGGCAAAGATGTATGTATGGTCACTTTAAGTTCTTGTGGTTGCCTCAAGCGCATACTGGGTACGTGAATTTTTCTATATTTACGCCATTTTGACCCGGAATATTGAAGTTATCGATGAGTTAACTGCCCCTGGCAACTCAAAATAAATGTAGGGTACAAGCAATGGGACTTAAACCCACTTAACATGAAATAGTATAATTCTTTGGTGGGGAAAGCCTTCCCCTGGCTTCAACCACTATGTGTTTTCCACCTCCCCTTCTGGCAGGGACACCCCGCAACGCCCCCTGTTTGAGGCTTCCATCAGGAATCACAGGGAGCATTTTGCAAATTTCCCTATCAATCTAGATGAAAAGTGGTGGCTATACCATGGTATATGGACGTTCCTTCCCACTCCGATTGGGCTCCGTTTGCAGACTCACTACACCTAAACCGAGTTTCCCTCCCTGATATGGTCTCTCTGCGAGAGAATCAACAAATAGCCTTCGGATCGTAAACTAAAGTAAAAATCAGCATAAACCGCTATACTATTACTATTTATATGATTTTGAATTGACTTTTCCTTGTTCTACTGCTAAAAACAGACCAAGAAAATTTTCCAAGGGAAAAATGTTTTCCATTTAGCAATAATGAGGCGGCACGCCATGACAGCGACACAACATCCCGGTGGCAAGCATTTTTAGATGTGCTTTCACAGAAAGACAGAAAAAAAACGACTTTCGGTATCCTGAAGAAATAGATTCTAAAGACCTGGTTGATCTGGCAAGCCACGGCATTATCTGTGATTTGACCATTCACAAAGATCACACAGTAGAAATTTGGTGTACTACACGAGAACTTCTGGATGATGACTTTGGAGAAACTCTCAAAATATAGGATAATCCCTTATTTATTACACATCTTTCCCAGTCTTTTGCGGATGTAATTAATGAATCCTTATCTCTGATAGATCGATAGGCTTACCCCGCTTCAGGCAATTCTTCCCAGTTTGTCGTATAGGCTGAGGTTACATTATTACGTTGCATTCGCCAATCCTTCTTGAATCCTTCTTGTGCATAGCGAACAGTTCCGGATCCATATTTTTTATTCAGACGATCGATTGTTTCCATCAGCTTTTCAGATTCCAGACTATCGCCCTGGTGTCGAATAATCCATACTGGATCTTATCGGCTGGACAAATGTCCATGAGCATGATCCCTGCTTTCGCATATTCATAACCGGGCTTGTAAATCTGTTTCAGTCCGGCAGTTGCCGCCCGGATTAATTTTCCTGTATCTGCGGTCGGCATAGATAGCGAAACCGTACAGGATAATGAACATTTTGGTTTCACAAGTATCCCATGGAAAATTCCCGGTAAATGATTCATATATTGTTTGATTTAAGATAGTTATAAATCTTAGTTTGTGTTAAAAGATTTGTGGGATGACGACAAGGCAAAAACATACTAGAATCCACGATTTTTTGTCCAGGAACTTATAGCCGGACCTGTAATATAAGCATTTATATTATATCTATTTATGTAATATTTGTTGTGGATTTTTCGTTGCCTGGCTATGCGGAATCCTGTGGGATGGCTCTGTTTTGGTTTATTCTTATTGAAAAGGCTGGTCATAGCTATAACCATTATTCTGCCAGTAACAGATCCTTGTTTCCGCAGCTTCTCCCCTGCCCTACTTGCGTACATAGCCAATGCTTCTTCAAGCTCCTCGCGCTTGGTTATGCGCCGGCCAAAAGACCTGGAAGCCATGATTTCTTTTTTAGGCTTTATATCCTCGAACTCGATACAAGAAATTCCGCGCAGCTCCATAACTATCCGCTGCATTACAACACCAAACTCCCGACGAGCTATATTTAAGATCAAGATCCCGCAATTGCCTGGCATTAAAGATATTCATTTTATTCAGACGCTCGCTAAGGCGTTTGCCAATCCCCCAAAGATCACCAACCCCAATTTGCTCCAGTACATTATCGAGATTCTCGGCTCCACCAATATCAAATACTCCACCCGGGACTTTCCATTTCTTAGCAATCCGGTTAGCAAGTTTGGCCAGCACCTTTGTTGGCGCGATTCCAATGCCGACCGGGATTCCCGTCCATTTCTTGACCTGACACACAATTCCCCGTGCATATTCATCTATGGTGGTTTCATTGAAACCAGATAAATCCAGGAAGGCTTCATCAATTGAATAGATTTCTATGTCCGAGGTAAATTGTCCAAGAATATTCATTACCCGGCCCGACATGTCACCATAAAGAGCATAGTTGCTGGAAACTACTACAACATCCTGCCTTTGTAGCTGCTTCTTTACCTTAAACCAGGGCACACCCATAGGAATACCAAGTGCTTTTACTTCATTGGATCTTGCGACGATGCACCCGTCATTATTAGAAAGAACAGCCATTGGCCGCCCTTCCCATTCTGGTTTGAAGACACGTTCGCAAGAGCAGTAAAAATTATTACAATCCACCAACGCTATGCGTGACCGAATTTGTGGGGAATGATTAGAATTTCCTGACAACACCGGCCACCACTCCCCAAATGACCAGCTCCATGTCATCGCTAAAAGAAATGACAGGATAATCCGGGTTCTCCGGCCTCAGTTCTATTGTCTTACCATTGCGATATAGACGCTTTACTGTCAGTTCGTTATTAACTACAGCAATAACAATCTTACCGCTTACGGGATTGAGTGAACGATCAACTATTACAATATCACCGGAATATATCCCGGATCCACTCATGGAGTCACCCGTCACCCGCAGATAGAATGTTGCAGCCGGGTGTTCTACAAAATATTCATTAAGATCAAGTTGCCTTTCAACATAATCATCTGCAGGAGAAGGAAATTCAGCCGGAACTGGGGAAAAGAATAAAGGCCTTTCCAAATTCTTCGGATTATCTACCGGCTCCATTATTTCTAGCCCACCAGACTTAAGGCGCAAATGGAAATCTGCTATATTATCAAGCATATTTTTGACGCCTGGAATGTATGATACCGGTACACGTACCGGTTTCGTAGGTTCGCCATATCGTCCGAAACCTTTAGCAGGCCCTGAATTTTGACGTGCTCCGCCATGTGTAGTTTTATTTAGCATGGATGTATTATAGCTTGAACTATGTACGCAGTTCAAGTTATATAATATAATTTTCTGAAAGTGGCCAACTCCCCTACCGGGGTCTGACAACTAACGGAACAGAAAAACAGTTCAAGTAAGCCGCTTCGCGTCAGGTGGATCCTGTACGCTCTCTTTCCCCTGTCTGTAGATTTACTAATCTTCTGTGGTCTAATCCTTCGCTGAGTGTCGCTGCTGGTCAGCGACAGCATTACTCTAACCTAATTTAGTTTTCTTTTGTTGTCTAATCCTTCTTTGAGTCCTTGATGGTCAGGGACTCCAATCGGCCCCAACAACGAAGGAGACTATCCATGCAGACTTCAAATTTCACTTCCTTGAGAAAACGCCTAATCGAAGATCTAAAGCTAGCCGGATACGCTGCTCGTACGCGAAAATCGTACTTAGAACGGGTTACCAATCTAGCCAATTACTTCGACGAATGCCCGTCGAAATTATCCGATGAGCAAGTTCGAGATTATTTACTTCACATTGTCAACGATCGCAACTACGCTGCTAATTCTCTTCGGATTACCAATGCAGGGTTAAAGTTCTTCTATAGAAGAACCCTTAAACGGGAAATTAAACTCCTCGATACCGTTAAGGCTGAATCACGGCTAAAGCTGCCGGAGATTTTTAGTAGAACCGATGTGTGGCGAATCATAGAGGCCACTCGCTTCCTGCATCATCAGGCCTGCTTTACTGTTTTGTATACCTGTGGGCTGCGAATCCACGAAGCCTTGAAACTAAAGGTGAACGATATCAAGACCGATCGAATGCACATCCACGTTCGAGCTGGAAAAGGCAATAAAGACCGGATCGTTCCCCTCCCAAGCTATACTCTCAAAATGTTGCGAAAGCAATGGGCTACACATCGAAATCCGAATCTCATCTTCCAGCTATTGGCGCAGATCGTAGGCTCGTGAGCATCGCGACAAAGCCTATGTGTGCTGACGCTCCGAGAAATACCCTGAAGGCCGTTACCAAAGAACTTAAAATTGATCTTGAACAAGTTCGACTTCACCTTTTCCGTCACTCCTACGCAACCCATCTACTCGATGCCGGTGTGAATATATGCACCGTTCAGAAATACCTCGGGCACTCGTCGGTATCATCCACCATGGTCTATCTCCATCTCACGACTGACGGCCATCAGCTCGCTTGTAAACTTATCGAGCAGCTTATGGGAGGGAGATAGTCATGGGAAAGATTAATGATATCTTCAGAACACACGCCCCTGCCTACCTCGAGACTTTCGGTGAAAAAGTCCCGCTGCATCATCGAAAGGTTATTGATGCGATTATCGGATGTCGTACGGGTGAATTCGGCTATAGCTTATACCAATGCCCGACATGTGATCACTCCCATATTACCCAGCGCTCTTGCGGGAATCGACATTGCCCCGAATGCCAAGGGGCAAAAGCCACCCATTGGTTACAAAAGCAACTCGACAAGCACCTTCCCTGTTCATACTTCATGCTTACTTTTACTATTCCCAAAGAACTCCGGGATTTCGTTCGCGCCAATCAAAAAAGCGCCTATTCAGCACTCTTTGAAGCCGTTGCATACGCGATTAAGAAGCTCAGCAAAGACAAGCGGCTTATCGGCTGTGAGTCTACTGGCTTTTGCTCCGTCCTTCATACCTGGGGACGGCAACTCCAGTATCATCCACATATCCACGTCATTGTCCCTGCCGGAGGAGTTAACCAGGATGGCACCCGATGGCTCTCCTCTCGCGACGATTTTTTCTTGCCGGTGAAAGCTCTTTCCAAGATCTTCCGTGGCAAATTTAAAGACTTGGTCCAAACCTTGGATTCATATTCCAGCATCAAACCCAAACAGTGGCGTTGCGCATGGAATGTACATTCCCAACCTGTCGACTCGGGAGAACAGATATTAAATATCTCGCTCGATACGTCTTTCGTGTCGGTATCTCTGATAAACGCATTCTTGAGCTCTCCGATACCCATGTAACCATCTCTTATAAAAAAGTCGGAAGTAACCGAAAACGAAAAATGAAATTGCCAATCTTCGAGTTTATCCGCAGATTCTTACAACACGTTTTACCTTCTGGCTTTATGAAAATTAGACATTACGGGTTTATGAGATCCAATAGCAAGATCTCAACTGACGAATTACGCCAGCTAGTCAAAGAGGCAACCAACCTAGTCAACGACTGCGAAACCACCGAGCTTGCCAAACCTACAAAGCTACTTTGTCCCCAATGTAAAATAGCCTTGGTACATAAGCTTAGTCTCATCCTTTCTCCACCAAACTTTGAAATTCTTGTAGCCACCGGATAAAACCCCTAAGTTTCGTTCTAGAACACCCCCTAAACCTGCTGCCAGTCATCACTGGTGGAACCGGACAGATGAATACTGCTTTGACCATTAAAATCTCAGAAAAACAGATCAAAATAACTCTCAAAATTAGTGCAATAGCTTAAAATAAAATAACAACTCTCACCACAGCCCCATGGACTTGGGCCAATCTCAAGTCCATGGCACCCATCTTAACCAAACCAAGCAGAACCAATCCCCATATAGAGATAAACCCGGAGGATACCAGGCCTTATTGAACCTGGATTAGTTACGCCATGAAGGCGGTAACCAATCCTTATTCATTTTATCGATCACAAAATTATAACATTTCAATTTTATGATTTTTAACAATTAAACTATTTTGTTATTCTGATTTTTTGAAATCCAGATATCAAAAAATTAAAAAATTTGGATTTTAGTAAATCCCCCTCCCCTACTCTACCCGAAGGTAGTTTTTGCCAGATTGTTTTATTATTTTCTTCTTCCAAAGCTTTTTATAGTAAACGGTTATGCTTCATCATTTTTTTCTTTCACCTTTTTTCCCTGGTTAGCGATACGCTGCTCAAAACTTCTGAATGTTTCCTTCCATTCAGGTATTTCTTTTTCTCCACGTTTATCATCAAGCAGCCGTGTTGTCTCTTCATGGAGCATCGTCACCTGTTCTGCAAATACCTCACTGTCTTTTGCACGTTCCTCCTTCTCTTTCTCCAAAAGTCCTTTTAAAACTCTATATCCAGGATTTCCTTTGCACTCTTCTGTGCAATTACACTATCTTGCACACCCCTTCCTCAGCATCCATAAGTGCTTTCAAGCAGCCTGTGTGCAACATTGCACTGTGTTAATCGTGTTATCGACCAGTCCTTATCCAAAGCCGCTCTGGATCCTGATCTATCCGAACCTCAAATCCAACGCATCGAAAAAGATCCGTTCGAAGCCGGCGCCATTACGTGGAATGATAGCGGTAATTACCAGCGTCTAGGTCAGCGTTATCCTCTAAGCCTGTGGTGTTGATCTATCCCCTCTGGCCAGCCTCAAATCAACACTCAAAGAAAAACTGCAAGAGGTTGAGCTCTATAAAAAGGCCTGGATGGCAATTAAACGTCAGATCTCCTGGTACCGCCGACAAATTAATGCGCTCCTGGCAGAGTGTTCAGAAGGGTAGGGGGATCAAACAGAACTTAATGCATTAACCTCTCAGTATGAAAAAATTGCTTTTCAAATTAGGGATCGGGATAGGGACGCCCCTTGAAGGACGCCCCTCCCCCACCACCACTCGTACGGGTCACGTAAGTGGCGATTCGGCTGATCCAAAGCAGGTTAACTCCATGGAATAACAAGCCCGACTTTTTGGAAGAAGGCATCCGGCAAGGCGATATGCACCCACTTAACCCAACTCATTCGCCAAGGACCTTTGCGAGCACACCCGGTAGTCACCGCATAGTCGCGGGAGACTCCCCGTTTGA
>JAOTYN010000603.1 GCA_029861825.1 Cyclobacteriaceae bacterium | reverse complement strand
AGAGCGGAATTGCCTGAACACTTCAAGTCTGGGCACCGGAGAGCTTATTTGGGATGCTATCGACAAAGGGGCTCGACAGATCTACCTATTCATCGGAGGCAGTGCTACTACTGAGGCTGGTCTAGGAATTTTACAGGCACTGGGAATAAATGCGATTAATAAAGGTCAGATATTACCTCCGGTCGGTTCAAGTTTAGTGGATATAACGGAGTTTGATACCAGTGGTTTGAAGATTGAGCCACAGGAACTGGAATTTATCGTGGTATGCGATGTGCGGAATCCTTTATACGGCCCTCAAGGAGCGGCGTTTGTTTATGCTCCTCAAAAAGGTGCGGATCAGCAGGCAGTACATCTTCTTGATAAAGGTTTGAGAAATTTTGCGGATATCATCAGACAACAAAGAGGTTTGAACGTACATGATTTCGAAGGCTCTGGAGCGGCAGGAGGTATTGCCGCGGGTATAAAGTCTTTTTTCCCAGCCAGGATTCAACGAGGCATTGATACCATAATGGAGTTAGTGGACCTTCGCACTGCTCTTAGCAGAGCAGACCTGGTAATCACTGGGGAGGGCAAATTAGACGGGCAAACCCTGGAAGGTAAGGTTATAGCCGGAGTACACGGATTATGTAAAATTGCTGGTAAAAAATTGGCGGTTATTTGTGGAAGTAGCACATTAACCCCAGAGCAGACCCGGGACATGGGATTTTGGGAGGTTCAACCTTTAGTGAAGGACGACATTCCTATGCAAGAAGCCCTGGATAATGCCTTTGAACTGGTGAGTAAGCGCGCCTTCGAACTGCTATCTGCTCGTTCGTTTAATGATCTATAAACAATTTTTCATCGCCCAAAGAACTAAGCCAGTTTTCCAACAGATTGGGCCACTGACCCAGTCTGCCTTGTGCCAGTGCCAGGGAGTAACCATGACCGCCATATGGAAAGATGTGTAAATCGCAGGCCACCCCGTTATCTTTTAATGCAGCTTGCAATCGCAGACTATTTTCCAATGGCACCACCTCGTCATCAGTGGAGTGCACTATAAAGGTGCTCGGAGTATGGGGTGTAACCCGTAGCTCGTTGGAATAGCGGTCCACCAACTCTGTTGAGGCCTGAAGACCGATAAGTGCTTGTCGGCTCCCCCGGTGGGTAATGGCCGTGTCCATAGATACCACCGGATAAATGAGGATCATAAAGTCAGGGCGGGTAGTACTGTCGGCGAAATGCGTTCCTAAGGTGGAGGCTAGGTGACCTCCAGCTGAAAATCCCATTACTCCAACCTTTTGTGGATTGATTTTCCATTTCCGGGCGTGTTCTCGAATGAGCCGCAATCCTTGTTGGGCATCCTGCAGTGGTGCCTCATGAGGGGTAGGATTGGTTTTTGGGGAAGGCAAGCGGTATTTTAACACGATACCTGCTATACCCTGAGCATTGAGCCACTTGGCAATATCAGTACCCTCCCAATCATAAGCGAGGCCCCGGTAGCCACCACCAGGACAGATCAATACCGCTTGTCCGGTGGCATTACGCGACGTAGGCAAGTAGACCTCTATGGTGGGCCGCTGCACCTGAGTGATCCATAGAATATCTCTCAGCTCCTTTTTTTCTTGACCCTCATGAGCAAGTTGATTAGGAATAGCTTGAGGCCACAGTTCCAGGGTATGGTTTTGCGCTATGGCCTGGGTACTGATCAGAAATACGAATAACCATTTCATAGACTACAAGGTAAGGAACCGGGTGCAACAACTCAAGCTGAAGGCTTTAGCTTTATCCGCCCTGAAGGTCATGCGGGCTGAAGCGCTTGCGGAAAGAGAAAGCATAGGGAGTTTCACCATGGGTGCGAATGTGCTCCAACCTCTCCACGGCCTGAGGTATGTCGGGGAACACATCCTTTTCGATAAACCATAAAGCCATATGCATTTCCTCCATGCGACTGAACCATTCAGGACGACGCTTAAGAAAATCAGTATGCTGTGACCTGTAAACGAAATGGAATAAAGCGTCCACCGATTCCCATACGGACATGTTGATGATGATATAATCATCGTCGAATGCCTTTATAGAGGTGGCATTGTTATTTTCGTCTTTCAGCCGCCAAACAAACCCCGGTGACCTTTC
>JAOTYN010000602.1 GCA_029861825.1 Cyclobacteriaceae bacterium | reverse complement strand
CCCGGAATAGCTTCGATGGGTATAATGGGGAAACTCAGCCACCGTCAACACCACTACCTCTCCAAGATAGTGCCATATATGCGGGGATATGTATTGGACTACCGGAACTACGGCATCAAAGGCGTATATATGAGCGGACTGCTCGCTGGTTTCTTCGGTCATTTCCGTATCCTCCAGATGATGATCAGCAGCTACCGGTAAGGCATAAAGGGATATACCGTGAAGGAAAATTACCAACCCGGTTAGAATCAATGTCAACCTGCGTAATCCGTCCATTATTGACTTCAATGCATTTTAGTCTACAAAAGTAGCCATATTCCCAGGATTTTCAAGGTAATCCACCGGAATTCTAATGGTTTAGAGTGTCGCTTTGGCTTTTAAGAAAGTCTTCAGAACCTCCAAAGCCTGGTCAAAATGTTGATTGTTGGGTATCACCAGATCGGCATTGGCTTTGAATGGTTCGATATACTGGACATAGGTAGGAGCCACGTGTTTTTCGTAGCGATAGAGCACATCTTCCACATCGTATCCTCGTTCCAGGCGATCCCGGATGATACGTCTGCTTAGTTTTACGTGCTCGTCAGCATCAATAAAGATCTTTAGGTCAAGCAATTCGGCTACTGGCTTATGATAAAAAACAAAGATTCCTTCCACCAAAACTACAGGTGCCGGCTTAAATTCAATGATTTCGGGCACGGCATTGGGATTATTGTAAGTGTACTCCTTAATAGAAACCGTTTGGCCTTCCCGCACCGCTTTTATGTCGGCCACAAACCTCTCAAAGTTAATGGAATCGGGGGTGTCGAAATTTTTAACCCCTTTTTCATCGATGGGCTGTTGTTCACGGGGGTGGTAATAGTGGTCTTGGGAGATGTAGCAGACCTCCTGGTCTGAAAAATCACTCAATAATTTATTTAGGAAGTGACTCTTACCTGAAGCACTACCTCCAGTAATACCAACGATATATGACGACACTTTTCGGTCTTAATTGATAGAGTAAGATATGGATATTATTGATTTTTAAAAAAACCCTTCAGCTTAGCAATAGCTTCTGCCCGGTGGCTGCAATTGTTCTTTTCTTGGGGGGTCATTTCCGCGAATGTCATTTCATGACCGTGTGGTTGAAACAGAGGATCATAGCCAAAACCCTGATGGCCCCGTAGTTCTTTAAGAATGCGCCCTTTTACAATGCCTTCAAAGAGATGTTTCTCTCCTTTCAGGAACAGACAAATTACCGTGCGGAATTGGGCTTCCCGGTTCTCGGTATTTCCAAGTTCCTGTAAGAGCTTCGCACAGTTGTCCTGAGCATTTTTCTGGGGGCCGGCATAACGCGCCGACATCACCCCGGGTTCTCCATTCAGAGCGGCTACTTCCAGGCCGGTATCGTCGGCAAAGCAATCCATTTGGTGATGTTCCCAAACATACTGTGCTTTAAGTTGGGCATTTCCTTCCAAGGTGTCCGCGGTTTCAGGGATCTCCTCAAAGCAACCGATTTCAGCAAGCCCCACTAAGGTAATGAAGGAGGGCAATATTGCCCGGACCTCCTGCAGCTTGTGTTCATTTTGAGTTGCAAAGCACAGCCTCATGCTAGGGGCTGATACTGAGCATGGTCACTTCAAAAATCAGGATCTCATTTTGGCCGATGGAACTTCCCTGAGGTGGGAAACATCCGTAGGCTATGGCACTAGGAAGAATTAAAGTAGCCTGGGCACCTTCATTCATTAAGCTCAATCCTTCGGCAAAGCCAGGTATCAAAGAAACGGCTCCGAACTCGAAGGGATCAAACACACCCTGACCAAAAGTAGTCCCATCCAGAAAGAACCCTTCAAAGGAGACTTCCAGGGTATCCCCAAGTTCAGCGTTATCGCCCATTCCCGGAGTATTGATTACGTAACGCAAGCCAGAGGTGGTGGTTTGCACGGTTAGTCCATTGGCAGCTACGTAATTATCAATAGTAGCAGCCTGATCGGCAGGTGTTTCCTCCACGCAGCCCGCAATATCATCATCACTGCTTACGCAACCGTAAAACAATCCCGCAGCTAGGAGCAAATGCCAAAGTTTAAATTTCATAACTTTTTTAATTTGATACGATATCAATCAATTCTACTTCAAATTCTAAAATTGAATTCG
>JAOTYN010000189.1 GCA_029861825.1 Cyclobacteriaceae bacterium | reverse complement strand
CTTAGGAGGAGAAGCTATACTACATAACCCCAATGGCATTAAAGTCACGGTTAAAGAAATAGATATATCAGTAACTGTAAATGAAAAAGCAGTGGGGAAGGTTAACCAAACAGGTGAGATTGAAGTGCCTGCCAATGCTGAATTTGAAGTCCCATTGGTGGTGGATTTTGCACCCAATGATGTTTATGATAATCTGCTTTCGGGCCTGATGACCATCATAAGCAAAGGTCAGTTGGAAGTGCACTATAAAGGATTTATAAAAATGAAAGCCGCAGGTATCACCTTTAAAGTGCCTATTGACCACCAGGACGAAGTAAAGATCTAACCCACTACTACACTGCTGAACCTTTGCGGATCAAGGTATTTGCGTGCAACCTCTAACACTTCATGAGGAGTTATAGTTTTCAAGGTATCAAAGAGGTCCCCATAGTGGCTATAGTTTAATCCACTAAAGTGCAACGTCTTGAACTTGTCGGCTAGGGCAAATGGCGAATCCACTTCCGATGCAAATGCCCCCGCCATATAATTGGTTACCGTTTGCAGCTCTTCCAGTGAAATTAATTCACGTTGCAACTTCTTAATTTCCCTGTGAATTTCAAAAATGGTATGAGCGCGGTACGCTTTCTTTACCTCCGTACCGATAAAGAACATGCTGTGGTCGTTTAAATGCGAAAGTGCGGAGTGAATTCCATAGGTATACCCTTTTTCCTCCCGGATATTTTTCATAAGCCTGGAGCCGAAATACCCGCCTAGAATTTCATTTACTACTGCCAATTTCCAGTAATCCTCATGATCCCGTGAAATTGTGGGCATTCCCACCCGGATGGAAGATTGCATGCTATCTTCTTTTTCAATCAGTACCTCTTGTTCTCGATAACGGATGGGGTTTTGCGGAGAAGCGGCAATAATATTATAAGGCTCTTCACCTAAAGTTTTGTTGATGAAATCAATTTGTGCTTCACTTATTTGGCCACTGGCAATTATTTGATAATCTCCGCTCATGTACTGACTATAATGAGTCTTTATATGTTGATTTTGTATAGTCTTGATGGACTCGAGATCGAGATTACCACTATAGGGGTGATCTTCGCCGAACAGTATTTTTCGAAATTTTCGTGATGCAACAAAGTTGTTTCGTTGGAGATCCACTTGCAGCTGCTGGTATTTGATTTGTTTGAGGTTGTTTAGTTCCTCCAACCCCAAAAGAGGCTGGTAAAGCATCTCTTTGATAATCGGCAGCAATTGCTGGAGATGCTTGGTTAAATGATGGATGGTAACGGTTATATAGTCGAACCCCGGAACTACCTCTAGAAATGCTCCTAAATTGTCAAAAGTGGAGTTCAGCTCTTTGGCGTTCCAGGTTGCAGTGCCTTCCTGTAACATCTTGCCCGTGAAGTAGCTGACGCCAGGCAATTGTTGGTATTTTTTTCCGGCATTAAATATGAACTCCAGCCTGATTACCGGTTGAGCACCGGCGTTAATATAATGACCGGGCACCCCATTGTCCAGTTTAAAGGGAACCGCCTCAATTAAATTGACATGATCAACAGCATAGGAAGGAGGCGGTAATGACCTGTTAAGCATTGAGTGCCTCTAAATACGACCTAATTGGATTTGTCGAAGTTGAAAAGCAAAGAAAAGCGCAGGGTTTCCGCCAATGGATGCTCCTGGGTGGTGGGTATCAGATAAGCAAAATCAATTCCGAATACCTGGTACCTGAAGCCTAGTCCTACCGTGAAGTACTTTCTGTCTCCTTTATTTTCATGCTCATAAAAATATCCGGCTCGGGCGGCAAAGATCTGATTATACCAGTACTCAGCTCCGAAAGAGATCATGAATTCCTGCATTTCTTCACTAAATCCTCCGGGTGCGTCGGCGAAAGAGCCAAACA
Source organism: Cyclobacteriaceae bacterium (assembly GCA_029861825.1). Lineage (GTDB taxonomy): Bacteria > Bacteroidota > Bacteroidia > Cytophagales > Cyclobacteriaceae > JAJCYK01. The sequence continues at coordinate 6,056 of JAOTYN010000189.1, read as the reverse complement.
TTCCGGAGATCACGCCCCGATTAGGATCTTTTCCGTCCAATATTACCGGATCCCCATTGGAATCGATCACGATCTGACCGTTTTCATCGGTTTCATAGATAGGCGGTGTTGGCACCATCAGCTTGTTGAAATCCAAGGCCAAAGTAATGGTATTATAGGCGTCGAAGTTGGTTTTGAAGGCTGTACCAAGCTTTAAATTGGTTGGGAGGAAATCCTTTGTTTCATCATTTAGATAAGAGATCTTGCCTCCAATATTTGTAATGGAACCAGCGAAAGCCAGGTTTGACGTGGTGGCTCCTACTTCAATGTCTTTTTGATAATATACTGCAATATCACCTGCTACTGAAGTACCTGGCTTATTGTCGTTACCTAATGACGCAATATTTTGTGTTAGATTACTGTGAATGAATCTAAGACTCACACCAATACCTAAATTTTCACTCAACTTTCGACTGTAAGTACCTCCAATGGCCCATTCACGAGGTCTCACACTTCCCGTAGGATCTCCAATGATATTAAAGAGGTCAATATCTCCTAAATCAAAATATCGCAGTTCCAGTCCCACTGCCTGATCGTCCGAAAGCTTATAATAACCGGAAAGGTAAGAGATGGACATATCATCGACAATCTTACTTAGCCAAGGGGTGTAACTCAAAGAAAAGCCGTACTCTTGCTCCACAAAGGCTAATTTCCCGGCGTTCCAGAATATTGCATTTACATCGGGACTTATGGCAGCCCCGGCTTCACCCATACCAGCTACTCGGGCATCCGGTGTAATAGTCAAAAACCCCACTGCCGTGGTAATTACCCGACTGGTGGTATCTTGTCCCACAAACTGTCCGTAGCTTTTACTACTGCTCCCAGCCAGTATTGCTAATATTATAATTATAAGTTGATATATCCCACGCATATTGAGATGCTTAAAGAATGCAAAGTTAATCATTTTATTAATACCAGTTTTCTAAATTCTTCACTTTTATCACCGTTGGTCACTGATCTAACAATCACCTTATATAGGTACAATCCACTTCTTAAAGGGGCTCCATAAGAATCGGTACCCGACCAAGAAATATCTTCAATGGTTGACGGACTGTTGTCAAATACTCTAATAATTGTGCGCACTAACTGTCCTTTCTGGTTATAAATAAAAATAGCGACCTCTAAAGGGGATCCCGCTTGATTGTGGTCTATTTGAAAAATGGTAGACTCCCAGAAAGGATTGGGATAGTTAAATACCCTATGCAGTGCTAATGCCGGATTCTCTACGACCACAAAGTCTAACGCGGCCTCATTAGAATTATTGTATACATCCCATGCTTTTAAATTTAAAGTGTAATTACCCTCGACCAGATCGGTAACAGGATAGTTGATCCACCCGCTTTGGTAACTATCTACATCAGCTCGATAGAAATCATTCAATACTATAGGGTCATCATCATTCAGGGAGGCGGTGATGTCCTGCCCAAATCCAGTATTGCTGATATTTATTCCATTCTGGTCGCTTAATCGGGCTAAAAGCATGGTGTTTTTTCCTGTGGAATTCCCACTTCTAAAGCTGGTATCATCCATGTATAACGAGATCTCAGGGGGGGTATTATCCACCGGAGCGTTTTTGTTGCTGCCGCCAATCACAAATGAAATAGTAGCACCCCCGGCATCCATAGTGCCACTTTGATTTACCCCATAAAGACTAATCTTGCCTTGCCCAACCTGGTAATTGATATTTTTAGGCACCACAAACTCTATTTCAAAAGTACCCTGTTCAATAGAGGCCAGACCCCGGAATATCACATTTTTCCGCTCTTTAAAGGTAAAAACACGCCCCCCATCACTTCCCAGAGTCTCAGAAATGGTTTCTTTATCAAAAACAGTCACTTCCGTGGTGCCTTGATAGGAGGATAGCGTATTACCACCGGCATCTACTATTTCACCGGTGAGCTTTACCAAACTTAAGGCTTCCACGGTATCACCGGGTATTTGCTGGTTCTTTTGGATACTGGTAATGACTACCTTATTCTGAGGGTACGACAGCTTCATGGAAGGATCTCCTAAAAGAGCGAAATTTCGGTTGGCGACTATGGTATAACTATCGTTCTTAACGAACTTGAAAATATCGCCGACGGTATGGTATCCGTTTTCATCTGATTCCAGAGCGACTTCATAGAAGGCCCGATTCAAGATAAAATTTTTACTAGCAAAAACCGGTCGTGCTGTAGTGACCAAACCAATAGCACCTCCATGTGGATTGGTCAAAAGTTGTTCGGCACCGGATATCCGCTTGGGATCATCGTGCCTGCCAAACTCACAGGTAGCGGTAACGAAAAACGGCAGACGGTCATAATTATCCCAGCTGTTGATCATATTCTGATTTAGAATGGTCTCCTCAGCCCATCGAAATTCACTGCCATGCCCGGTATAATTAATGATTAAGGCGCCCTTTTTTACGGCCTCATCAATGCTCTGATTCACCGCCTCAGCACTTTCTCCATTGGGGGTTTGCTCCTGCGGAAATGCGTCCAGAAAGATCTTGTTTACGTTGAACTCCTGATTGGCAGTATCTACTAGTGTAGCTAGTTGGTCAGCATCTCTTTGATGAAGATTGAAATCACCATCGTCTGCGATGTAATATATATCCTGCCGCCAACTGCCCAATGTAGCAGTATCGGTGGCATAGTGGATTAGTTTGTCTACTATGATCTGAGCTTCCTGTAGATTAGTCGCCGGTAACCGGCCTACACTGATATCCATAATATGGCCGCCTATTCCGGAGAGGCTTTCATCCCATTGCCCCTCATCATCGTCAAGAAAGGCAAAGTAATCGTCGGAATTATGACTAAAAATGGGATCCAGTGAATTCCGGGACTGGTAGGTAGGTACAAAATTGGTATTATCATCCGTGATGTTCTTGTAGTCGAAAGAGCAGCGTCCAAACAGTAGCAGATACTTCAATACCGGTTCCTTTTCATAGAGATATCGCACATAATCGCGTATCGCTGTGACATCCTGAGCTCCGGCACTGAATTCATTGTAGATCTCCTGAGGGGTCACTACCCTTACGGACAACTGATCATTTTGCTGGCGAAAAGCAGCTAGCCGGTCGGCCTCAACTTTCCATTGATGATTGGCTACAATCAACAGATCGGGCGTGGGGTAATTCTTAAGATCCTGGTTGCCCACAGGACCCATAAGCAGGGGAGCGGTTGCGTCGCTGCTGCTGAAGGCTGCGTAATGGTGCAGAGTATTGGAAGTAGCCCCAAAAACGGCCTGGTCACCACTGAATCCAAATTCCTGGATTGCTGAATTGCGGGGATCGGTGATGTTCCAAATCAGTAGGTCGCTGGGCGCGTTGTCCAAAGTGTAGGTCGATAACGCCTGTTGAGTGCTTTGGGGGGATGTGAAGGGAATTACAAATCCGGGATACTCCAGCTTGGCCTCATAGAGCATCACTAAATAGTTGAGATTACCTCTGCCCCCACTATTGCTCTGGAAATCAATTGACACCACAGCCTCCTGCGGGCTTCCCAAGACCGCTTGATTAATAGTAAAGGTGTCTACTTTGTTTACTCCCCGGGGATCGTAAGTGCCGGATCCGATTGGGCCAATAATACTGGTTCCCAATTCCAAACCGTTTATGGTATAGTTTAAGGTGCCTGTGTTTTCACTGCGGTTAACCGCGGCGCTTATGACCCTGATATTGCTTCCCCCAACCAAGGCGGGTATGTCTGAAAAATCGATCTGCTGAGGTGCCCCATTTGCCAGGAGCTCCCCGTACCATTCCCGACCGGAACTCAGGATGTTTTCCAGATCTGCTTCATGGATCTTAAATCCTTGGTAGCTGCTTATAGACGCATGTGTGTCACCTTCATCCGGGATCATTTCCATGCGCTTACCCGCGGTAGAACCTGCAGTAATAAAGTAATAGGCGGTATCGGCATACAAGTTCCTTTCATACAGTAACGTTCCCTGGTTATTGAGAATTGCTTTGTGAGGTCCCTGAGCATAGAATAACAGAAAGTCCTGCCCGTCAAAACTTTGATCGTCCAGGCCACTGCCATAAACTGCGATTTCCTGAAGGTCGTTGCCTCGGAACACACTGTTCTCTTGGGGCAACATGCCCCCGGGTTTACCGTAGATTTGGAGTGTGGCGGGGTCCAGTGAACTGGGATTGAAGCCGGCACTTTCCAACCAATTGAAATCTATTTTATATATACCGGTTTCAGTAACCGCCATTTTAGTCCAATTGCCGGTTGCCAGAACTGATTGCCCCAGAAGATTTTGACCTCCGTTTGTACCCCAGAATACCAAAAAGGTCAGCAAATGTGTAGCGAGCTTTCTAAGCACAATTATGCGATTTTAACGATCCCTATTATAACTTGGGTGTCTAATTTTTTGTTCCTGGATGCCTGGACATTAGTGATCAACTTCCGACAAATACTGACTTTTTTAACGTGCTAGCTCAGCCGATATTGTCGCCATATTGAAAGCAGTAAATAGACCAACACCACTATGGGTATGGCCGTGATCTGCCAAATAACCAGCGCCAACATGGAAATAAGCAGAAATATGTAGCGAAACTGGTTGTCCCGCCACCCGAAATTCTTGAATTTCAGGCCAAAAAGGCGGATTTTCGACACCAAAAGATACGCCAATAGTACAGTAAGCACCACCCAAAATACCGGTGATTCTAACCCAAGACGTAAAATTTCTGAATTTTGCCCAAAAATGGTAGGGAAACTGCTAATTAACAAGGCATTAGCAGGCGTGGGCATACCTTTAAATTCGGACGTTTGCTCTTCGTCCAGATTAAATATAGCTAACCGAAGTGCTGAGAAAAGCACTACTAAAAACGCTATGTAAGGCCATAGGGTGTTTGGCAAGTATTGGGAAATCAGCTGATAAAGGATCACAGAGGGAAGTAGACCAAATGATACTACATCGGCTAGCGAATCCAACTGCTTTCCCAGATCTGAGCTTACGCCCGCCAGCCGGGCCACCAGTCCGTCACCAAAATCCAATATTGCCGCCAGCCAGATCATATAAACAGCAAGGTGCAGCTCACCTGCAAATGCCCAAACTATCCCCAAACAGCCGCAAAATAAGTTGCCCAGAGTGATCAAATTAGGAAGATGGCGCATGTTTTCAGTTTTTAGGAAATCGCACAGAAGGGGTTGGTTTGTTTTTCATGACCTACTGTGGTGGAAGGTCCATGACCCGAATATACCGTTACATCATCGTCTAGGGCAAATATCTTTTGGTGTATACTGTCGATAAGAGTTTGGTAATCTCCTCCTGGAAGATCTGTTCTACCTATACTGCCATTAAATAGCACATCTCCTCCCAGACAAACCTGTGCTTCCTCCTGGTAGAACGCTAGGTGACCGGGGCTATGACCGGGAACGAATAGTATTTTCCAGGGAGTTTCGCCGATCACCAATTCGTCTTCCTCAGATAGAAATTCGTCCACTTCGGCCTCTTGATATTGCGGGAAACCGTAACTGGCAGCATACACCTGGACTGCTTTCAATACCGGGTCTTCCAAAGCCGGAATTAACAGAGGGGCTTGGAAGTGCTTTTTGACGAATTCGTTTCCTAGAACGTGATCGATATGACAATGAGTATTGATTACTTTATCGATCTTGATATTTTGAGCCTCCACGTATTGAAGCAGCTGATCTTGTTCCGATTTTTCATAACATCCGGGATCAAAGATTGCGCCCACGCCACTGTGGTCGTGAATTATGTAGGTATTTTCCTGGAAGGGGCCAAAGATAAAGGTTTGAATGTGTATCATACCGAATTTGGTGATTGCAGCAAATTTGAATAATAATTATCAATAATCCACTATCGATAGATTAATTTGGGGTCATGAGATGGGATTATATGATCGTAGGACAGGGGCTTGCCGGTTCGATCCTTGCTTATACCCTTTTGTCCAGAGGGCTTAATGTGCTGGTTTTTGATGATCCCCAACAAGTGCAGGCTTCTCAGGCAGCAGCTGGCATCTACAACCCGTTTACTGGGCGAAACCTGGTTAAAACCTGGATGTTGGACCACCT
>JAOTYN010000188.1 GCA_029861825.1 Cyclobacteriaceae bacterium | reverse complement strand
TCCCAGTCTTATTGAAGAAAATGGGGTATCTAAATGTAGAAGTAAAATGGGGTGACGGCTATCAGGGATGGCCAGAGCAAGCTCCTTTTGACCGCATCATTGTGACTGCTGCACCCCCAAAGATCCCTGAGGCCTTAATTGATCAACTGGCGATTGGTGGTCGCATGGTACTGCCGGTGGGTAAGCATTACCAAGAACTAATTTTGGTGACCAAGAACGAGAAACGCATCACCCGAAAGGAGATATTTCCAGTGCGGTTTGTCCCAATGGTGCGACCAAAAGATTGAAATTGGCGCTAATTGATCCTAAATTGTAGGTATGAGTGAAGCAAGTTCACCAGACCACTTACCCCACTATCGGGTACGACCGCGATTCAAGATCCAGGTGCCCTTGACACCGCAGGAAGTTGCTGGAAAATTCAAGGCCGCATTGGATGGAGACCAGGCCAGTTGTCTGGGTCGGGTATATCCCACCAGTGTCCGCCTGTTTTTGCCCTATGAAGAACGGCATTATTGGTCTCCCCAACTTTCTCTTACTTTCGAAGAAGAAGAGAACGGCACCACATTAAGGGGTCTATACGGCCCTCGTCCCACGGTGTGGACCATGTTCGTATTCTTTTATGCGATCATTGGATTAGGCGTATTAATTGTGGGAATGATCGGACTTTCCTATATTTCATTAGGAAAACCCGGTACTATCTTGTGGTGGGTCCCGGTAATGCTGGTAGTATTTCTTACCCTTTACCTGGTAGCTTATTTCGGGCAGAAACTGGGCCATAAACAGATGATCACTCTACACCGATTTGCTGAAAAAAGCCTGGGGATGACCATTGAAGAATGATAACAAACTGCTGGTTTGGCATAATGCCAACCAATACTAGGGAAGTTGTAATAGACTTCCCTTTTTATTTTTCCGCTAGGGCTAATCGCAAACGATATGAATGTATGTTTTAGGTTGTCAATGACGATACTGACAGTATTATTTGGCTGTCAGCAGTCCATGACTGATAGTACCCCCGTACTGGAAGGGTCTAATCTATTGGAAGACGCGCAATCTTTTCAATGGTCCAATCCTCCAACTGAGTTTGAGTTCCAGGATGGCTCTTTGGAAATAACTGTGGTAAGTGGTACTGATTTTTTCAATAACCCAGAAACTCTAGAGGTAACTGGAACGGCACCCTTGCTGTATCGTGAAATAGAAGGGGACTTTGTAGCCACTGCCCTTGTTCAGCCAGATTTTGGCGATATGTGGAATGCATCATCTGTGATGGTTTTCATCGACAGTCTCAACTGGATAAAGTTCGCCTTCGAGAATTCCGATGCCACCGGCAGAACGCTGGTCTCTGTAGTTACCCGAGAAACTTCCGATGATGCCAACGGACCTTTAATGACGGGTGAGGATACCATCTGGCTACGCGTTATTAAAAAGAGCCATTTGTATGCCCTTCATTGGTCCCTTGACAGGAGTAACTTTAAAATGGCCAGACTGTGTTCTATGCCGGAATCAAGACAGGTAAGAGTAGGGCTGGAAGCGCAATGCCCTGTCGGTACCATAGCTACCCACAAATTTTTGTACTTCTCTCTGGAAAGTAAGACCGTTGATGATCTAAGGTTAGGCATATAGCCCTCTACCGGACTTTACAAAAAAACACCCGCTAGAAAGTTTGGGACTTAAGGGCTTTAAAATAGTCCCAGATCACATCACAAGCCACTATATCCCGGCAGGTCTTTCCAACCAGGTTTTCTCCAAGATATTGCAAACCACCTGGCCAGGTATGTCCTCCTCCATGTACGGTATAAAGCACCACACTGCCACCCTCCTGGCAATCTTGATACTTTCTTACAGAAACGGTGGTTCCGTCGTCCTGTAGATCCTCCAATTGAACTTCTGTTAATTCCCTGCGGCATCCGTTGCGTTCCTTCCAAAAATCAACATAGTCATCGGTCGAAAGTACCACGCCCCGGGTTTTTCCCAGTACTTTTATCGGTCCTCCTTCATAGGGCACCAGTTTATCAGCGGTGCCGTTCATTACTAAAATGGCAGCGGGCTGCTGCGGATTACAAAGCGGATAGAAATCTTCTGAAATTGTAGCCGTCACAATGGCTGCACCTCTGAAAATATCCGGGCGCTCACAAGCCAAACGGGTGGACATAAACCCACCGTTGGAAATACCACAAGTAAAAACCCGGTCCTGGTCAATGGTATAATTCGCCGAGAGGGTTTCCACTAGATTGACTAAGAAACCCACATCATCGACATTTTCTTTCCAGGCTTTGACCTGATCGCTCTTGCGACCGTCATTCCATTGCTTTCCAATACCTTGGGGATATACCACAATAAAGCTATCTCTTTCCGCCAGCTCATTAAATCGGCCAAAGGTGAATCCGGACATCCCCTTTGCGGTACCGCCCCCGCCATGCAATACAAACAACAAGGGTGCTGGTTTTTGCGGGTTGCGGGAATTGGGATAATGAACATAGTAGGACCTCTTATAGCCGTCCCACTGCATGTCATACTCTTCAAGGCCTTTGGCGTATTTGGAATATGTGGAAAGCTTGCAAGTAGTGAGAGTGCATCCTACCAGAAACAGCAGTAAGTATAAGTTAGTTTTCACTACAGATAAATTTGTTTTGCAGGAAAGGTATCAATTTTGATACCAGTATGCACAACCCATAGGGTTGGTTAACTATCCAGCCAGATCTTAAAGTCAGAAACCCGATCCCTGCTGACTAGGATATCTTGGGTAGGATTACAGTTTTTCAGTATCAATTTAAGTCTGCTATTAGAGTAGCTGATAATGTCTTCCACTGCCCTTAAGCACACCAGGTACTTGCGATTGACTCTAAAATATTCAGCGGGATCCACTAATTGCTCTAATTTGTCCAGGCTATAGTCCAAAAGGTACTTCTTATTGTCTACGGTTTTGGTAAAGGTGGCTTTATGTTCGCTATAGAAGAATAAGATATTTTCGATATCTATGGCCTTAATGTGTTCTCCAACTTTTACTACAAAACGGGACTTAAAGTCTGGTTCAACTTCTTTTTCCAATGACTTAAGGACATTTTTAAGCGTGATCAACTGTTTTTTGTATTGAGCCTGATCATAGTGTGTGTGATATTTCTCCATAGCCAGGGTAATATCCTTCAAATCAAAAGGTTTGAGTAAATAGTCCACACTGTTCACCTTAAAAGCTTGTACAGCATAGTGATCGTAAGCAGTAGTAAAAATGATGGGGACTGTTACCATTACGGACTTAAAGATTTCAAAACTTATGCCATCGGCCAGTTCTATATCCATGAATACCAAATCGGCGAAATGGTTTTGGCTAAACCACTCAATAGCCTGCTTTACAGAATCTATCGGAGCCAGGATCTCCAAGCTGGCATCATATTGTCCTAACAGTTCAACTAACCTTTCAGCAGCTAATGGTTCGTCTTCTACTATCAATACTTTCATGAGAAGGTCAATAAAGGCAGCTTAACGGTAAAGGCTTCCTCGTTGCTTTCAATCACCAGCGGCTCGTCAGTAAGGAATTTATACCGGGATTGGATATTGTTCAAACCTAAACCAACCGACTCCAGGTTTTGGTATTTCTTTTGCAAATTATTACTTACCGTCAGAATACCATTGGATTGGACCACCTGTATGTTCAGGGGTTTACTGTTCGATATGATGTTATGTTTGATGGCATTTTCCAACAACATCTGCACGGATAATGGCAATACCATATATTGGGAGTCTGAAGGCACATCGATATGAACCTGTAGGTTTTCTCCATATCGTATTTTACTAAGAAAAACATAGGACTCGATAAAACTTAATTCTTCTTTCAAAGGCACTACTTCTTTGTTCTGGGTTTCCAGCACATACCGGTAAACCTCTGCCAGCTTTTTAATAAAGCGTGCGGCTTCATCGGCATCTTTATAAACCAGCGAGGTTAAAACATTAAGACTATTAAACAAAAAGTGCGGATTTACCTGATTTTTCAGGGATTGAAATCGTGAGTTTAGTCCCTCAGCTTTCAATCTTTCGGCATTAATTGCCGTTTGTCTCCAGGCAATCAGGAATCTACGGCTATTCAGGAACAGTGATATAAGGGTGGTTATGACCAGAACTACGCCTACAAATTTTAAAAATTCACCCAGAGATGAGATGGGTTGATGGTGGCCGGTAATCAAGTATAGCACATACAGCAATATTACCAAAGACAAGGGTGTATAAATCAACACCGCTACTATGCCCCAGACAAATCGTTTGGTAGGGTAGACCAGCCAGGAAATCCTATGGTCAAGCCAATTACTGAGGAGTTCATTGCCCTTCCACTGAGTCAGCCAGATCCCAAAGGAGTAGGACGCACCGATCCCAAAATTGGCTAAGTCTTCCCGGCAGCCACTGCAAATTAAATAAGTCCATACCGGTGTTATCACAAACAGCAGGATTAGCAAATCTCTTGCTTGGATCAACCACGTTTTACGGCAAACTTTAAGCATGGTAACATTCCGGATTTCCAAAATATTGGTAATAAGTTATATAAAATATGATGAGGAATAGAAAAATGCAGAAAAATCTCCCCTACCTGGTATTATTTACAAGCCTGAGTCATTTGCTGGGCCTGACGATAACCCCAGGCAGGTGCCAACGGATCTTGCGGTTTTTGCTCTTGGAACTTCTCCAGAGCCAATTGCAGTTGCTTACAAGCTTCCTCTATTCCCGTCCCAAAAAACTGCGCAGTGCCCATCTGCATTTGAGCGCTTAAATAAATAGCCCTGGGATTTTCTGGATTCATGGCACGGGCTTTACCAAAGGCCTGCATAGACATCTCAGAATAACTAGGGCCGCGACCGGCAGGATCCACCGTGAGGCGGATCATGTGCACAAAACCCTGAAGCGCCAACAATTCGGAATTTTCACCACGAATATCTATTGCTTTATCCAAATGTCCCTGGGCCAGGTCCAACTGTTGATCTTTTTGGTCAGGTCCTTCCTGAAAAGTGGTCATGATAATATTGCAATAGGCAGCATAATAGGAAGGTAGCCATTGACCATGTTCCGCATCAGCAATGCGGCTGAATTTATTGGCAATTTCCTGCCATTCAGCATTGGTGCGAGCTTTTTGCATGGCCGTAAGGTTTTCCAACATGGCCTTTTCATAATTGTTAGTAGTGGCTATGGCCAGCAGGCTGAACAAGCTGACCAGTAAAGTGGATATAATTTTCATAATTCAATTGTTTTAATAATAAACCCTATTAGAGGTTTCTAAGTTGATTTAGGATATTTTCTTTAGTTAGCGTTATAAAGATCCCCAGGAAAAGGAAGCGATCGGCACCGGGTTTTATAGGCCTTCCCGTGTATATTCCCTGATCATCGGGTTGGGAGCTGTACTCATAACCATAGGTTTGATCAAATCCGAATACATTGGAAGCCGAGGCATGAACAATAACATTGGACTTCCATAAAAAACTTAAATTAACGCTGAAGTTATGATAGGCCGGAGTACGTTGCCTGTTGAATCCTGGAAGGTTGGGATTATGGTAGGCCCGGCCGCTGGCAAAAAGATAAGACCAGCCAATTTGAGACCGCAAAGAACTGATGAAATGCTTGTAAACAATGGAGGCATGATGTTTACTAAAGAATTTCGGAGTGGCTAGTTGTGGAAAGTCTAAGTAGTCCCGCTCTGTATCCAGGAATGAATAGGATATCCAGTAGTCAACGTTTTTTATAGTCTTCTGATCTCTCCAAAATAACTCTACGCCCCGGGCATAGCCTTCCCCCTGGTTACTGATTGTTTGTTGGTTTTCCGGCCCCTGAAATTTGACCAGGCTGGAATATTCCTTATGAAATGCCTCAATCCTGAACGTCTGATGCTTATTTACATACTGGTAGTTAACAATGTAATGCTGTGCTTCTTCAGAGTTCAGATTTTTGTGATCCCTTAACCACTCGAATTGTGGGCTTTGATAGAATTGTCCATAAGCGGCGGAAACTTGACTTCCATTGTTCAATCCTAGAGCCAAACTGAGCCGGGGAGCAATAGTGTACTGTTCTTGCAATGATGAGTGTTCCGCTCTTACACCCACCCGGGTTAATAGCTTATCGGAAATAATAATGTCAGCTTCTGCAAAAAAGGTAGGAAGGTGTCCCCTCAAAGTGGAAATGTACTCTTCAGAAGTTTCTGGGTTGAATCGGAATTGGTTCTGATTATATATGTATTCCGTACCCATTTTAAGACTTAGGCTCTGATGGACCTCATTCGTGACCATCGCCTTAAGATGCAAGCTGGATTGCTTATCTGTCAACTGCTGGGTATTGGGCAAGATTATATCCTTGTTCGAAGTAAAAGAAAATCCGCCGAATACCGTCCACTGACCCTTTATAAGGCCCTTGTAATTGCTGTTTATATACCAATAGCGGTTTTTTAAATCAATCCTGTCCACCTCACCGGTATTAATATTAGACTGATTGAGTATGAGATCCGAAGTACTGCCAGTCCCATACACTTTCAATCTACCATGCTTACCAACATTGGTTCTGTACGCCAGCACTCCTAGAAAATTTTCTGGGGCTTTTACCCAATCAAAATCCTGTTTTACCAAACCCTGATAAGGGGCCAGATTGGTATATTCAGCCTTCACCGCCAATGAGGAGGCTTCCCAAACCTGGGTATGAGCAGCATCCAAACCAACGGACATTAGCCCAATGTCCGTACGATTTTGCAGGAATTCGTTCTTGGTATTTAGAACCAGCGCTGAGGATAAGGCCTGGCCGTATTCTGCGGAATATCCTCCGGTACTAAAGATAGTCCCGCTAAACATAAAAGGAGAAAATCTATGACGGGAAGGAACATTGGGAAGTGAACTTTGGTACTCGTTGTTAACCTGGAGCCCATCAATATAGGTGCGGGATTCAAAGTCATTACCCCCCCTGACAAAAAGCCTGCCACTTTCTCCTACCACTTGAGTGCCGGGAAGAGTATTGATGGTACCGGCAATATCGGCAGTGGCCCCGGCGGTGGTAACTATATCCATAGGCTTCAGTATGATAGACTTCTTTTCATCACTGGCCTCGAAGGCACCGGCGGTGATCACTACTTCCTCAATTCTATTAATGGACACCTTCATGGTAGCATTCCTGAGAATGGACTGCCCATTAAGTTCGATGGGTTGTTCCTGTGTTTCGTATCCTAGATAACTAAATACTAAAGTTTGTGGCCCGTTTAACCTGGTATTTAATCGGTAAAAACCGACGGTGTCGGTGGTGGCACCCTCATAAGTACCTTTTAGAAATATGTTAGCTCCCACAATTGGCTGGTTTTGAGAATCCGTGAGTTCACCACTGATAGTAGTCTGAGCTAACAATGAGGTAGAACCGAAAGCCAATAGTATGTAAATGGTAAATAGGTAATTCATCTTTGGAATTGATTCAACCAAAGATTCCTGTATTTAAGGTGTAAAAAAAAAAGGTATTACCGAACCGTAGGAATTTAAAGATGAATTGTGGATATGAGCTGAAGGAGAATTCCATCAGCTCAACATCTGGCCGGATAAATTATTCCTAATCGCGATTATTTACAATGTTTGCCATCGGAGTAAATCTCATAGGTCTTTACAAAAAAGGGTCCATTCATCACGTGAATAGACCCTGTTGTGAGAGATAAATAATACTTATAAGGTTGATAGGGTATTTGAGATTACCAGACTAAACTGGGTTCTACGATTTAACCGGTGGTCCCTTTCCGAACAGGGGTTAAAGTCGTTGCACTCATTAATGAGGGCTTGCTCACCCTGAGCGGTGGTGATTAACCTGTTTTCCTCGACACCTGCTGCTAGCAGGTAGTCCTTGGCCGCTTGTGACCGGCGGTAGGAAAGCCCCTCATTGTAAGTGGAGGAGCCTCGCGAATCGGTATGAGAATCAAGATTAATCTTTAGGCCGGAATATTGCTTCATGAGCGCG
>JAOTYN010000601.1 GCA_029861825.1 Cyclobacteriaceae bacterium | reverse complement strand
TTCAAGGGGGCAATCAAGGTATGATCGATGCCTTTGAGCAGCGATTGGGCGAACGGGTAAAGTTAAACAGCCCGATTATAGGTATCAATCACAGCAACTCAGGGGTTACCGTTACTTATAAGGAACAGGGCGAAGAGAAGCAGATATCTGCAGATTTCCTGGCCAATTGCATCCCCTTGCCAGCCTTTCGCCGGATCCCAGTGAGCCCAGCTTTTCCACCGGCCAAACAATACGTAATAGACAACCTGGTTTATGGTACTTATTCCAGGGTAATATTCCAGGCCAAATCCGCTTTTTGGAAGGAGGACAATCTAAGTATAAACATGCAGTTTGAGCATCCTGAAATTTGGTCGGTATGGCAAGTAGCCGAGGAGGTAAAAACCGAACGAGTAGCGCTAATGGCTACCGGACCCGGAGGTATTACGCCTGAAAAAGCTACTACTGCTTTTAAAGAAGCTTATCCCGGTAAAGCTTTAAACATTGAGCATGCCATAGTGAAGGATTGGCCCAGGGATTCTTTTGCTCCTACCTGCGAGCGAGCAGCTTTCCCTATGAATTCCCTGGCAAAGTTCTGGCCACATTTGATGGAGCCGCAGGGCAGGATCCATTTTGCGGGATCCTATGCCGACAATCTTAATTGGGGTATGGAGGCTGCTACCCGGTCGGCCAATAGGGTGGCTCTGGAGATCGATCAAGCTTAACATGTTGTTTTTGGGTATCAGACCTACTCAATAACCCGGTTAGGCCAATCCACCATAACCAACCCTGAAACTTCCAATCCGTATAAGGGAAGAACATCCTACTGTTGTAATGTTTAAGCAGTAATCGGTTTTACAATTTCAGGTTACCTAAATAAGTTTATACACTGGCAATCAGGCGAATCTCCTAATTTTACTCAATCAGCAGCTTCTCACATGAAGGTCTTGTGGTTATTCATACTGGCAATATGTTGCTCTATGCCCGTTTTGGCACAGCAGACCCCGGTATCTGGAAAGGTAACAGATGCTCGCAGCGGTGATCCCATTCCATTGGCCAATGTGATTGTGCCAGGCACCTCACAAGGCACCATCACAGATTTTTTAGGTTATTACTCCTTCACTATTGAGGGTCCTGCGGATTCTCTGGTGGCCTCTTATATCGGTTACACCACCAAAGCTAAAGCGCTGGCTACAGGATCTTCACAAACCTTAAATTTTCAATTACAGGAACAGGTAGAATTCTTGGAGGAGTTGGTATTTGTAGCTGAGGAGAACCCCGCATTTGCCATTTTGGACCAGGTCGTAACCCATAAAGCAAAACATGATAAGAATAGCTTAAGTGCTTATGAGTATGAAAGTTATACTAAAATAGAAATTGCACTTGACAATCTTAGTGATCGCTTTCGCGAGCGCAAGATCGTACAAAAGGTGAAAAAAGTAATTGATAGTGTAGACCAAATTGCCGGAGAGGATGGTCAGGCGATTCTACCGGTTTTCATCTCAGAGTCACTATCCGATTTTCATTACCGCAATCAGCCGGAATTGGAGAAAGAGCGCATAAAGCGTACTAAAATAACCGGAGTTGGTGTACAGGATGGTACTTTAATCAGCCAATTTATAGGGTCCTCTTTTCAGGAATACAATTTCTATGACAACTGGCTGACCATTTGGAACAAAAAATTTGTATCACCAATAGCCGATGGCTGGAGGGGTTACTACCAAGTGTTTTTAATGGATAGTCTGTGGCTGGATGATCATTTTTGTTACCGCATTGAAGTGGTACCCAAGCGAGATGGTGATCTGGCCTTTAATGGCACCATTTGGGTGACCAAAAAAGAGTATGCTTTAAAGCAGCTAGACCTGTATATCAATAAGAAGACCAATCTGAATTTTATTGAACGCATGAAGTTACAGCAGGAGTTGGAACCTACAGCGGCCGGACCCTGGCTACCCGCGCATTCCCGCATATTAACTGATTTTCAGCTGTTGGGAGAATTTGGACTGGGGAACAAAACAGCAGGCATATTTGCTAAATTCTTTACCTCCAATAGGGATATTGTGGTAAATGAACCTCGGGAGCGCCGGTTTTATGATCTTACCTTAGACCTGGCGGAAGACGCCACCCAGCAGGACGAGGAGTTCTGGAAGCTGAAC
>JAOTYN010000187.1 GCA_029861825.1 Cyclobacteriaceae bacterium | reverse complement strand
ACAGTTTATTGTCATGCCTATTATCAAAGAGGATGTTATAAAACAATCGGTGTCCGAGCAAATTCCCATTTTTCCAGGGGCATATTCACCCACTGAAATATACAGGGCCTGGGAATTGGGTGCCTCTGCGGTTAAGGTCTTTCCTGCTACACAATTGGGAGTGCAATACATCCGAGATGTGGCTGCACCCTTGGATAAAGTGAAATTATTGCCCACGGGAGGAGTATCTAAAGACAATATCAGAGCATTCTTTGAAGCTGGGGCAATGGGTGTGGGTATGGGCAGTTCGCTATTCTATAAAGAATTCGTGGAACAACATGATTTTGACGGGCTGAAAAGACATTTTGCACAGATCAAACAGCAAATAAGTGAATTTTTAAAGATGTGATCGGAACTGTGACTCTCAATTGAGAAACGTACTTAAGTTAGGCAGCCAGGGCCACTGATTTCTGCTCTCTTATTTTAATAAGCTTTAATTTATCAAGAAGCAACATGACGTAGTATGTAGGATCGATCTCATGCCATCGAATGCCCCCAAAGTTGGCTCTGGAACCAAACTTATGATGGTTATTATGGTAGCTTTCCCCCATCATCAGGAAATCTACGGGCAGCAGGTTACGGGAAGTATCCCCTACGTTGAAATTACGATAACCGTATCTATGAGCAAACCAGTTGATAATAGCTCCGTGTATAGGCGATAGCAGATAGTGTAGGGGCAGCAGCAACCAAAGCCACCATTCAGTAGCAAAGTGCCAGTAGAATACCGTATAAGCAGCACCCCAACCAATCCGGGAGACCCAGGATCGGGCGAATTTATCAAATGCCGTCCATTCGGGTACATTTTCCGTAAATCGAGCATCCACTTTTAGAGTCTTATTGGTAATGGCAGAATAGGTTGTTTTAGTCCTCCACATCATTTTGAATAGATTCTCGTCATATTTGGGAGAATGGGGGTCCTTAGGAGTATCTGCAAATGCGTGATGCATGCGGTGCATGATCCCATATCCATATGGGCTCAGGTAATTACTGCCCTGAAATATCCAAGTAAGCACAAAGATTACTTTTTCCATGCCTTTAGACATGGAAAAAGCACCATGAGCTGCGTACCGGTGCAAAAAGAAAGTTTGAAAGAACAATGATAAGTACCAATGAGCGACAAAAAAGATAAATATAGCCAACATGTAGAGTCCGGTTTTAAAAATTATACTAAGGGGGCAATTACTGACTCCCTTTATAATATAAAGACAACCATACGGGTGTTTTGTGACAAAACCGGTAAGGTATTTTCCAGAAGGCGATTTTTTAGGAGCTCATATTGAGTTCTTTCTTAAGAATATTAAGAAAGTCTGCTGATACACCCAAGGCACAGGCATCTTTGAAGTTGCTGAGAAAATTAGTGGGCAGGTTTATTTCCGGTTTCAGTGCGGTGGTTTTCCGGCTCAACTTTTCCTTGGCCCGGCAAAAGATTTGCCGGCAATTGTCCTTCTTTTTATCAAACAGCACATGAATCTCTTCATATTCGAAATCAAATACTTCCCTCAATATGAAGACCGCCTTTTCCAATGGTTCTAATTTTTTGTGCAGCACATTCAGCGCTGCGGCTATTTCACGTCCCAGGTCAATTTTATTCAGATCAAGATCGATATGCATATCGATCATTCCACTCAGGTTGAAATTTTCCAGATACTCCTCTTTTTTAGTTTTCAAGGAATTCAGATGGTTAATGCAATTATTAGTAACTGCCTTAACCAGATAGGCTTTGGTATTTTTGATTTTGCTTTGATCAACCGTGAGCCATTTTAAATAGGTATCCTGAACAATATCTTCAGCATCAGCCCAGGTCCCAAGCATTTTCAAAGCGATGTTGGAAAGCAACTGATGATTGTACGATATGGTTTGCGATGGTGTCACGGTAATACAAAGGTACAGTTATTTCTGATTATTTTCTCAAGATTTTCAAGTCAAAACACCGAAACAACTTCACTGAATACCCCAGAACTCGATCTTTTGCTGCTTCACTTTTGTTTGGGAGACATCACACTTGTGCTTTTTGGTGATTATAGGCTCCACGATATTTCAATTCGCTCATCGGGCGACTTCTGATTTAGCCATGAATATCCCTGGGGTTGCCGCTATTATACATAATCATACACCGGCCAGATAAGTAGGGGGTAATTCCAGTTCAATCGATTGCAATGCCTAATAATTTACTTAAATTATTAATTGTGCCCGGTGGTAACGATGTGCGATGCGGGGTAGTGGCACGGTGGTAGCATACTATGAAACTCTGGATACTTATTTTTATATGTTTTCATTGCCTGGCCTATGGCCAGACTCGTCCGCTCACCATTAACGCCACTTACCACAATGCACCTTGGGAAGAAGTTGTAAAAGATCTGGAGGATCGATATCCTTTGCAATTCTATTACCCGGAGGCCTGGACATCCGGATTTGAGGTGACCGCGGTTGCTGAGAAACTGTCCTTGAAACAGTTCCTGTCGGCAGTTTTTAATAACACCAGCCTGCATTTTTATATTTCAGGGAATCAGGTAGTACTTACCAAAGATCACGAGATAATATCCAAGTGGTCGAAACCATCGCAGTCAGTAGCTTTGGATGTGGTTGATCCTTCATCGAGGCCCGTATTGCCGGAAGAACCAACACCCACAAGATCCATCAGAAATTACACCATAGGAGTTCCGGCAGATAGATTCATCGCAGGCAAGGCCTCGGTATATGGTTATGTTCGGGATATAAATTCCGGAGAGCCCTTGGTGGGAACCTCAGTATTTGTAAAAGACCCATTGATCGGCACTATCACGGACGCTTTTGGTTACTATTTAATCACTTTACCAAAAGGTGTTTCGGAAATTCATTTTCAGTCTATTGGCATGAAAGAGCTGGTCGCCAGGACCACCATTCACAGTGAGGGATCTCTTAATATTGAAATGGAGGAGAGCATTACCTCTTTAAAGGAGATTGTGATCTCCGATGAAAAGGACCATGTGGAAAGCGTACAAACGGGGATTGTTAAGTTAAATATCAAAGACATAAAAAATATCCCCACGGCGCTGGGAGAAGTTGATGTAATGAAAATTGCTCTGAGCGTTCCAGGTGTTCAATCCGTGGGAGAAGGGGCTTTGGGGTTCAATGTGCGGGGGGGAAATACCGATCAAAATCTGGTACTTCTGAATAATACGGTGATATACAATCCCAGTCATTTATTTGGATTTTTCTCTGCCTTTAACCCGGATGTAATCAAAAGTGCCAATTTGTATAAGAGCGGTATTCAAGCACAGTATGGAGGGCGCCTTGCTTCGGTATTTGATATTGGCATTCGTGATGGAAATAAAAAGAAGCTAACCATTGCCGGTGGAATTTCTCCCATAACCGGCCGTGTTACTCTAGAGGGACCCATAAAAAAGGATACCAGTTCCTTTCTATTGGGAATTCGTTCTACCTACTCCGACTATATTCTGAATCTACTGGATGACCCGGCGCTGAAAAATAGTGATGCTTCCTTTTCGGATGTAATCGGTAAGGTTACCAGTCAAATTGATACCAAAAATAACCTAACGGCTTCATTTTATCATAGCAGGGATCGATTTCGCCTTAACTCAGATACCTTATATAGATATTTCAACTCCGGGGCCAGTCTACAGTGGCGTCATACTTTTAGCAATAAATTCTTCGGTCATTTTTCAGCAAGCTTTAGCAATTATAATTATAACATACAAAGCAACAGTAACCCCAACCAGGCTTTCGATCTCAACTATGCCATCAATCAAATAAATGCTAATGCAGATTTTGATTATTTACTAAACGAACGTCACAGCTTGAAGTTCGGGTTAAGTGCTACTGGTTATTCGTTGAAACCGGGAACACTTGACGCCAGGGAAGACTCCAACATAAGCCCTGTTGATCTGGAACAGGAGAAGGGTGTAGAATACGCCGTCTACATTGGTGATGAATTCGTAGTGTCACCGACATTAAGTTTGTACGGGGGGCTTCGATTTTCAGGGTTTGGCCGGCTGGGGCCCCAAGAGGTGTATTCATATCAATCCGGTTTAAGCAAGGAGGTTGTTTATATTACCGATACAGTAAATTATCAAAGCGGAGAATGGGTGCAAGCTTATGGGGGCTTGGAATATAGATTCTCGCTTCGATACATAATTAATTCAAATCTTTCCTTGAAATTAAGCCTGGATAAAACCAGGCAATACATACACCTGCTAACCAATACCACCGCAATTGCCCCCACCGATGTCTGGAGGTTAAGCGACAAAAACATTAAACCGCAAGTTGGGCTGCAGTATTCAGCGGGTCTGTACCGTACTTTTTATCAACAAGGGTTAGAGATATCCTTAGAAGGCTATT
This sequence comes from Cyclobacteriaceae bacterium, assembly GCA_029861825.1. Taxonomy (GTDB): domain Bacteria; phylum Bacteroidota; class Bacteroidia; order Cytophagales; family Cyclobacteriaceae; genus JAJCYK01. The sequence continues at coordinate 3,598 of JAOTYN010000187.1, read as the reverse complement.
TCAAGACCGCCGACAATCTTTTGGAATACAAGTCCGGCGCGGATCTATTCATAAATGAAGTTTTGGAGACGGACATAATAAGGGCCAAAGGAAGATCTTATGGGCTGGAATTTTTGCTTCGAAAAAAGTCAGGAAAATTAAATGGCTGGATTAGTTACACCTACTCACGCAGCGAGGTACAAGCGGCTAGTGAATTTCTTGAAGAACAGATTAACAATGGTGCGTATTACCCGTCAAACTTCGATCAACCTCATAATCTTTCGGTAATCACTAATTACAAGTTTAACCAACGAATTAACATGACCTTGAACTTCAATTACCATACCGGCCGGCCTACAACTTTACCCTTTGCCCAGTACCAGCTTAATGGTCAGGTAGTTCCATTTTTTACGGATCGAAATCAATTTAGAATCCCTGACTACATAAGGTTCGATCTGGCAATTAACCTGGAGGGTAACCACAAAGTGGACAAACTGGCTCATGGTTCCTGGTCGTTTTCAGTTTATAATTTACTGGGACGCGCCAATGCCTTTTCCGTATTCACGGAGTCAGGAGATGGGAACCTTGAGGTGTTCAAATTATCGGTTTTCGCACAACCAATACCAACAATAACCTATAATTTCAAGTTTTAATGGCAATTAGGAACCTGTCCATATTGACTATTTCACTGCTGGTACTGGTGCTGGGCTGCCGGGAGCCATTCGAAGTGGAAGTTCCTTCAGGAAATAGCTTGTTGGTGGTAGATGGTATGATTACCGATCAACCCGGACCGTATATGATCAAACTTTCTAGAAGCAGTCCCTTGGGTAACACTGATTTCCCCGCCGAGTCCGGCGCCATAGTTACTATTCAAACCGCATCGGGTCACTCAGAAATACTTGAGGAGTCCATGGATGGATATTATTTCACCTCGGAGACCGGCTTGCAAGGAGAAATTGGCGAGCAATACCAACTAACTATCCAAACCAGGGATGAGGCAACTTACCAATCTGATTGGAAACTACTAAAGCGAAGCCCTCCCATAGATAGTGTCTATTTTACTTTTATGGAACAAGATTCAAGAGAAGGGCTGCTTCAAGGAATGCAGACTTTTGTTGATACCCGGGATCCCACTAATGAAACCCGATACTATCGATACCAATGGACGGAGTCCTGGCAATACAGGGTTCCCTATGCCACTCCCTTTAAGTATCTAGGTAATGACAACGTCAGAATAATTGAGGAAAAGGAAACATGTTGGATGGAAGTACCTTCAACATCAATCAACATCGTTTCTACAATTCAAAATGACCAAGACATCGTCTCCCGGCATCCCATTTTATATGTCACCACTAAAACGCCACGTCTCAGAATACGCTATAGTTTATTAGTACATCAATATGCACTTGATGAGGAAGAATATTTCTTTTGGAAAAATCTAAAGGAAACGGTAAACGAAAGCGGAACCTTATTTGATCGTCAGCCTCAGTCCATAACTGGAAACCTGCATCGGGTTAATTCGACTGAGCCCGTGCTGGGATATTTTTCAGCCAGTTCCGTTGCCAGCAAAAGAATATTTATCGATCGAAGTATTGATGTGCCAGAAGAAGTGGTGGTTGATGCCACGCTGATTACTCTATGTACCAGTGATACTTATGTTATAGATAAAAGTGCAACTTCAGATGCTGAAGTTTTTGAAGCGATCGACAGAGGCTTGGTATTTCATGATTTTTGGAGGGACTTCGTGAATATTACCGGTTACATAATTACCACAGTACCCTGTAGTGATTGCACCTATCATGGAGGAACTACGGAAAAACCGGGTTATTGGATTGATTAGGTAATGGTGATGAAATTTAAATTTAACCATGGTTGCAGCAACATTCTTTTTAAGGGGATAGCTTTATTATTTTTTTGCGCTCAGCTTCAAAATAATGCTAGCGCACAATCATTGGATTCCATTGATCCTTTTAATACCGATAATGCCGAAAATACCCAAGCCTACGTAGAAGAGATTTGGGTGCATACCGACAAACCTTATTATCTGACGGGCGAGACCTTATGGTTTAAAGCCTATTGTACCAGTTTACCCGATAAACAATTCTCAAACCTAAGTAAAGTACTGTATGTGGAACTGATCAGTCCCGAAGGCCAACCGGTTATACAGGTAAAATCATTGCTAAACTCCGGAATAGGAGTGGGTCAAATGCTGCTTCCTTCACAGCTGAGTACCGGCAGGTATTTGTTGCGGGCTTATACCTCCTGGATGCGCAACAGGCATCAAAAGTACTTCTTTGAACAGCAGATCCCGGTTTTTAACCCCTTAACAGAACTTGCTGAAAGTAATTTTGATGCCGAAGCCGCCAATGGAGACTTGAGCGACCTTACTGGCGACAGGGTCCCAAACAACGAATCAATGACTGGAAGCAAAGTCAACATTATAACTAACAAAGAAGTTTATACCACCCGGGAAGCGGTTAAAGTTGAATTGATGTCTCTTGATGGTGAGCAAGATCATACCACAAATTTGTCTGTATCAGTTTATCCCTATCATCAAGCGTTGGAAACCGGCCCTCATTGGTTCTCTGACGGAATTGTTGATCAGGAAGATCTTAAGTCGGCACCACCATCAGATATGACCGGGTATTTTCCAGAGACCATTGGGCCGATCTTCTACGGCAAAATTGAAAACAGAGATGGCTTGTCCCATGAAAACAATCTATTTGTTTCCGTGGGGGGCGATGCGGCAAGAATTTACCAGTCAGTGGATATTGATAGGGACAATTTTGCCGTTCAATTGTCCCCAAAGATTGATCTTCAGCAGTTATATATTTGGTCAACAGATTACGGAATTCCCAGCATTTCCATCAATTCTTCTTTTGACCACAGAGTGCCCAGCCAAATGTCCCTTCCTTTAAAGATTGATTCGGCTACCATCGAATTTATTGAAAAACAGTCGGTCAATACGCAAATATCCAACCTATATCAGGAGTATACCCGTATTCATGGGGTGCCAATTCCCAATGAATATCTTGAAACACCTTTTTATGGTGAACCGGAATTTCAATACGCCCTGGATGAGTATACAAGATTTCCTTCCTTAGAGGAGGTGTTCATCGAATACGTTCGCTATGTAACGTTGCGAAGAAACAAAGGATCAATAACGCTGCACGTATGGGATGAATATTCCAACATCCATTCTCTGGCAAATAACCTGTTTTTCGATCAACCTGCTTTGTTAATGCTGGACGGTGTGCCGGTTCCTGAAACCCAATGGGCCCTTGATATTGATGTGCTCAAAATTAAGTCGATCGATGTAGTAACTAAAAAATACTTCATTGGCAATAGGGCCTTTCATGGCATAATTAATTTAAAGACCTATGGCGGCAATTTAGCAGGACTGGAATTGCCGAATGGTATTGAACAAAAGTCCTACCCTAGTTTACAAAATCAGTTGAGGTTCCATCATCCAGACCATAGCGGGTCAACAAGCGACAATCGCCGGATACCGGATCGCCGTAATACGCTGTATTGGAATCCCATGGTTATGTTGACTGCCGCAACGTCAAAAGGGCTGCACTTTTATACCGGAGATTCATCAGGGGAATACGTCATTGTA
>JAOTYN010000186.1 GCA_029861825.1 Cyclobacteriaceae bacterium | reverse complement strand
GCATATCTGTTCCTCCTTCTACCAATCTTGCTCCCTCCGCTACTCCCTTGTTGATATAATCGATAACCGTTTGTTTCTGACTAGATGATGACATAGGTCCCACAAACACATCAGGGTCACCTGGATCACCAACTACCAATGCTTCTGTTTTCGCCTTTGCTAATTCTACAGCTGCATCGTAAACAGATTCATGGATGATCATTCTGGTCAATGCATTGCAGGTTTGGCCCGTATTCACCATAATGTCGTTGACACCAAAGTCAATTGCAGCAGCCAGGTCTGCTTCCTCCGTTATAATATAGGGTGATTTACCACCGAGTTCCAAACAAACTCTTTTTACAGTGGGAGCAGCCGCATTACTGACTTGTACACCTGCTGACGTGGATCCGGTAAAGGATACCAGGTCAACATCCGGGTGGTTGCTTAACCTGGGACCTATTTCACTCCCCCTTCCATGAACAAAATTGAATACGCCAGCCGGTAGTCCAATGGCCTCGCACATTTCAGCAAAAATGAATAGATGACTGGGCGTTTGGCTTGCGGCTTTCACAACCATAGTACAACCGGCTGCCATGGCAGGAGCTACCTTACCAATCATCTGCCAGATCGGATAATTCCACGGATTGATCATCACGCAAACGCCGATAGGTTCCTTGACGACAATTGAGTTACCTACCTTTTCTTCCTCCTCCATGAGATGCGCCTTGTCTGCGAAAGATTCGCATATAATTCCCAGTGGATCAACCTGGTAGGCAGCTGCATTCTGAATTGGCATTCCCAATTCGTCGATAATTGTTTGCGTCAAATCAGCATTTCTTCTTTCAGCTTCAGTGGCCAGTTTCCTTAAAAACCCCTCTCTTTCTGCAGCAGAGGTTTGAGACCAGGTCTCAAATGCTTCTTTGGCAGCTGCCACCGCAGCATCGACATCCGCTGCATTTCCCATGGGTACGCGGGCCGAAATTTCACCGGTAGCTGGATTTATCACCTCACTCCTACCCTGTCCAACAGCATTAACCCATTGTCCATTGATATAAAACCTGTCGTAGGTTCTCATTTTTACATTGTTTTCCGTTTATGACAATCCCAATATTCATTCATCCCAATTCCTTCACAGCTCTCCAGGCTTGCTTTATTGCTGCGTGTGCATACGAACTTGGGGCTGAGTCGATATTGGCTATGGTGATACGGCCAAAAGGTTGTCGACCTATTTTTGCCAATTCGCGCAAGTCCGAATCATATAATCTGGAGCCGCTATAGACATATCCATGTGCCCAACGATTTACAATAATGCTCTCCACATCCCGGTCAAATTCAAATAATCCCTTCGGCAACATTCCACTTAGATGTGCTCTAATTTCATTTTCATAATCTGCAAATTGCAATGTCAACATCTTGTGGCGAACTTCACGAAATTGTTCGATAGGAGGTGTACCTGCGATTGCTCCAAAAGGACAAGCTATCATCTGAATAATACAGGGATCATCCGGAGTTTTTGTGTACTCATAACCGCCTATACTCACGGGAAAGTCCATCATTACCACCTGGTGCATATTACCAGGTGACATGGCCATCCCCATTTCTATTTCCTTTATTGCCCGCCAGTTCTTCAATCCTACTGTTGTGTATTGTAAAGGTATCTTCACGCTACGTCTCAAAGCTGCATCCTGCTCTTTTGGAAGATCCGAAACGATATGAGGAACCATTGCATTGTAACAAGCCATCACCACACCTTTCCCGTTAACCTGATATAATTCATTGTCATTAATATAATTGACAAAAACATCACTTGAGCTTGAAGGGTCACCACCATGCCTTACATTGACAACCGTGCTGTTCAATCTGAGTCGAACAACATTGCTGGGTTTGTCTAATTCGGCGTAATTGAATTTAGATAAAACAATCTCTTCAGCGTTTTCACCTGCTCCCACCTTTGGGATCATCCTTTTGACCAACATACGGGCAATAGTGGCATTGCCATCAGGAAAATGATGTATGTAAGGATCTGCTTGCGCAAAAGTATTTCCATATTTCTCAACTTCTTTTTGAAATGCCTCCTCACCATTGAGCTCTTTCCAGGCGGCTACCGTATCAAATCCCAAGGCTCCGCAATCTATAGCCTCCCCGATCGACAAAACGTCCGCTCCACCTCCTGCCCAATCGGAACATGAAGTTCTGGCCATTTCCAAGACTCCGGGATCATCAACACCCAACGTGGTTTTGAGATAATCGAAATAGGAATGGGAATAAATGTATTCTACCAATTCTTCCCTGGGCACTTTTAGTTCATGGAGTCCGCCATGCAAAACTCTGAGTAGTTGTTCTTTACCTGTGCTGCTCAAAGGGGCTTGATGTACGGCATCCTCGATTGATATCTCCGGACGTGGAAGCCCTTCCACCCACCATGGAAAATTGTTATAGGGATGCTTTACTACTTTGTCTTCGCCAAATGTTTGTTTATTGAAATAGGTAACTGTACCGAGTTTATTCCTTTTGTAGAAGTTGACGTCATAGGCGGTTTTGAATCGGTCCAGATCTATACCAATTTCTTTCAATAGGTTGAGCACGAGGGCACTCCTGGCATGGGGACTTTGAATTGTTTGGGATCCCCCATTTGTCAATCGCAGGTCGCCGTTGATCATATGCTCATTCCGCCTGGCATGACCACCAAAATCATCATGATTATCAAGTATCAGCACTTTCTTGTCTCTTCCATGCTCCTGCTGATAGAAATATGCAGCCGACAACCCGCTGATCCCTCCCCCAACCACAATCAGGTCGTAAGCTTCATTTAATTTGGTCGTACGTCCCCAATCCGTTTTCTTATCCCACGCTCTGCTATGTGCATGTTCGTTTGATCCCGGGTGACTTCCCCTGAGGCCGATGAGCGCTGGTGGATAGTATGGTGAATCTAATGAGGCCAAAAGCGCATCGGAGGTACACCCAAAAGGAAGCATGGAAGCCCCGGCTGCCAATAAAGATCCGTTAATAAAGTCTCTTCTGGTGATTCTGCTCATCAGCTTTTGTGGGTTATGAGTACTCTAATATTATTGAAGAAATTCATTTTTTTAATGACTTTTTCTTTTGCATCATTTAAATAATTATCTGTTCACTTGTAGTTTTGGTTTAACAAATTTTTACCACATCAATATTTAGTATTTGACCTAACTTTTCGATTTTATCAGCAATATGCCCTACTCCAATCGCGCAATGGTGTGCCGGTCCCTGTTTCGACCATCGATTAATAAATTCTTTGGCGCTGGTGGAAAAACGATAACGGCTATTCGTATTTCCAATTTGGAGCACAGGGCCTGGTACTGACTCACCTTCAGCGACTAATAAGAATACCTCATCCTTGCTTTCAACTACTGAGAGCAGGGTCACCGGACCATGTTTCACGGTCATTTGAATAGATAAACCCTTGCCCGGTTTTCCATGGTAGACAGGAAGAGGAACCAGTTTAACCCGGCCTTCAGCAATGGCATAATGGGCAGGGCCATCATGCCCAAGGTAAATAACATCATCTTTGAAATCCATCAAGTAGAACTCTGAAAAGGAACCACCTGCTTCAAACTCGTCCATTATTTTCATTGCTTGAGCATTCTTTACTTCACCCTCTCCCGCAACAGGTATGTTTTTGCCCGTCAACAAAGTATTACCTGCAATTACTGAAGTGGCAATATTTTCATATTTGTTGCCTGACTCGCCTTCGTAATAATAAGCCAGAGAACCTAGATTGTGGTTTTTTACCAACTGATCTAACGCTACGGATGTTCTGGCAGCCCGTTCTAATTCCGAATATTCACATTCTTCCGAAACATTGAACGCATTGGTAAACTCTTCAATCTTATCTTGCACTTGAGCTTCAGTTGCCTCATCCCGGTATTTCTTTAGTTCACACATTTCGAGCAATTCGATATGGGTGCCAAAGACAGCCGATTGTTTGGTGATATCCGTGTAAACATCGAGCATACCGTTGTAATAATGACCTAATATGCCCAAACGATTCTTTCGCATTGCTGCCGCTACAGCCGCCGCTTCAGTCCAGGATTTTATATCATTCCAGGCATCTTCATCCTGTAAATATCCGCTTACAAAATCATATTTAATCCCCGAACGATTGAATACCGATGCAATTTCAGGTACGGAACATGCCTGGCAATGCTCTAGCCAGATTCCGGTCATTTTACCGCGGTCGCCCAACTTATTGAAAGCTTCATAATCCAATTGTGCCACTGGCTGAAGGTTGAGGATCACCACCGGAACTTTGAGTTTTTGCGCCACTGGTAACACGGTTGACGACAAGGCATAAGTAGAAACATACAGAAATACAATTTCCACATCCTGCGCTCTTAGGAAGTCGGCCGCATCACGAGCCTTCAGCGGATTGTCAACCATTCCGGCATCGGCTACTTCCACGCCAAAGCCGGCTATTTTATTTTTGATCTGTTCCTGACATCCCAGCAGTTTGTCAAGCAATCCGTCAAACTGAGGCCAGTAGGTGTCCAGGCCAATTCCAAATAATCCAACTTTCGTCATATCTTTTATTGTTTACATTGAATTGCCAATTCCCACAAGTACTACAGATACTAAAATGACCGTAATTCCTACAATTATTGTCCATTTCGTTCTTGTGGCGACACCTTCCCATTCCCTGCGGTAGATTCCCCACAGATTGGCTGTTAAAATAATGGTTGACATGTGAAGTATCCAGGAACTGGCTCCATTCCCCAATTTACTTTCACCCATTCCGTAGAAGAAGAATTGTAGAAACCAGGTCGTTCCCGCCAAAGCTGAAAACAAAATATTACCGGTAATTGGAGTCGACTTATTGACGAAATCATTATAGGACTTATTCCTTACACTCAAGATAGTCGTCCAGACGAAATTGGTGGTCAGCCCTCCCCAAAGAATAACAATAAAGGTTACATTGTTTCGATACAGCGAGTTATATCCAGCCGTAACAGTTGCATCCGCCAGTGGTTTTCCGGCTTCAATCCCAAAATTGAAAAATGAACTCAAAATCCCGGATAATACTGCAATGAGCAATCCTTTTACCAGGCTAAATTCTTCTATACTCTTCTTTTGTTCTTCTTCAGACAGCTCTCCTTCCTTCATCATACCAGCTTTTCCTGATATAGCGATTCCAATCAGGCAAATTAGTACTCCCAGCAAAACCAACTGGCCTCCTGATGATGCCAACATATCTGTAAAAGAAAGTTTCCCCTCGGTTGGGTAAATATTGTAATAGATGGTGGGAACAATAGCGCCAAATGCGGCGCAAAAACCAAGCACCACGGAATTACCCAACGACATGCCAAGATACCTGATACCCAATCCGTAAGATAAACCGCCAACTCCCCAAAGTAGTCCCATGGTGAAGGTGAAAAACAAGATCTGATGGGAGCTTGCTGTTATAATTTCCGCAAATCCGGGCACAGTCACCCAAGCCGCTAAAGGCGGTACAATTAACCATGAAAATAATCCTCCAAGCATCCAATAACTTTCCCACGCCCATCCCTTCACTTTGTTATATGGCATGTAAAAGCTTCCAGCAGCCACACCTCCCAGTGAGTGAAATAACACTCCTAACAATGCTTGCATAAACTTAAGAATCGGTTAAGGCTTCAAATTCATTAAATTCTTTGGATCAGCCTATTTTGTATGGTCATAAACAAAGATGACGTTATTTTTCATTGGTTCACAATAGACAAACTGACCTCAAATTTTCCTGGAAAGTGAACGTCGACGTGCCAGGTTAAAGGAAATACAGCTAGGAGAATAGCATTTAACTTTCACCATTCAAGGCTGATCGAAGCATCAGCACAGAAGTGTACATGATAATTACAATCACTACCCATCTCAAGATATCCAGCGGCAATGACTTCACTATGAATGCAGCAATAAGGACAGCAATGATGCCTGGAATTGCCATTGTTACTGCTGCTTTTCTGTTGTACGCTCCTTCCTTAATGAATTTTATCGCTGCAGGTGGCATTAGAAATGCGCAGGAACCCATCATGATGGGAAACGCAACAATCGGAGACATTCCCAATGCATAGATCACTACCATACACGGTGCATACAAACCTATCCCCACGGTCATCAATGCACCAAGGATGAAGTTGGCTCCAATAGCCAACGCAAGTTTCCAGCCGATCAGGCCTATCGCTTCTCCACCACCCTGTATCCAGTCCATTTGTCCGGCCAGCATGAAAAATGCTGCAACCACCAAAGCAAAACTCATTGTCAACTGAATTTTCTTTACGGCTAACTTAGCAACTATCCCAGCACCCAAGACAGCACCTGCGGTGGCCGATAGCAACATCGTCAGCAATGTTATGGGCTCTACCTCTACCATCTGGATAAATACAAATGACTGGATCAAAACCGGAATTGTATCTGCAACATTCAATGTCCCCGGCATTACCCGATCTTCTGTCTGCTTTGTAATTTTCAGCAAGGCGGTTTGCGGTGCAAAAGCCCCAATACCAAGTGCATCAAAAAAATTGACAATGAAGCCGATGGCAGTAGTTTTCACGATGCTTACATTTTCCAGTACATTTTGATGTTTGAAGATGTCTTTGCCAAATACATATGTAAAATATATTAACAGTACGGCGAGTGTTATCCAGATAAAAACCGTCATATTATTTCTTAATACGTATTAATTCACCATTACCAAGTAATCAGCACGAAAATCAGCAGGATTATTTATTATTGTTTTTGAATCCCAAATTCTAATTGGTCACCATTTCCACAGTGATAGGTCGCAGTAGACCGGCTCGTTGAATCCTAGAGGTTTCATCTCCTATTCTGAATATGGTTCCAATTTAAAGGGCCGGTCGATTGGTCCTACACAATTTATCTCACCATATCCTTTTTAAAACTCAGCGTCACCTCTTTGGGCACCGCTTCATTCGGGCTTTCATTATCGTTGACCTTTTACCCTGCACACAGGCTATTCACTTTTCTTAAAATCCACTACTTCCATAAGCACCCATGTATTGGGATCGAGCATAATATTTTTCGGTTCTTCGTCTACCTCGATGGTAAAACTATTTGACTTTTGATCCACCTGGATATCCTCAAACTGAGATCGGTCCTGGCCCTCGAAATACAAACCAAGCTCGAGTGGCATTTCAAACAGGCTGCCATCCTCTTGTACCTGGTCAAGTGTAACCCTAACTTGCCCTTTTGCATGATCATACTGCCAGCTACCAGCCAATTTTAATGTGCCCGCCCTATATAGCCACTGCTGAAAAAAGACATAAAGGTCTTTGCCCGAGACTTCTTCCATCTCCCGGCGAAAATCTTCCGTTGTAGCGTTTGCATTTTGATATTTCCGGTAATAAGATTGAATTCCTTTCCAGAAATTTTCCGTTCCTATTACCCCTCGCAGCATGTGCAAAATCCAACTCCCCTTTTGATAGGTGTGTGAACTGGTCACCTTTCGCATATCTTTCAAATCGTCGTGGACGATGCGGTAATCCGGATTATTCAGATGGAAATCATCGACCCTTGTTTTGCTTGACCTGAGACCTTCCAGAAATGCATCACGTCCGTATGCGTGTTCAATGAAAAGCAAAGTAAAATAGGTCGCAAATCCTTCGCTGAGCCAAACATCATCCCAATCATATTCTGTTACAGAATTGCCAAACCACTGATGTGCCAATTCATGAATCACTACATTTCGCCATCTGGCACTTCGTTCACCCGATACGGAATTGTCACCGTATAAAATGGCAGACGCTGCCTCCATACCACCACCAACGCTGTTACTTTGAATGTTGGCTAATTTTTCGTAAGAAAAAGGACCTATATAATTACTAAAGAATTCCAGCACCTTTTTTGTCGGATCTGCAAAATCGTAGAATCCGGCGTCACGGTCCTGGTAATAGACCCAGGTCTGAATGGCTTTGCCCTGAAAATCATCTACGTGCTGAACGGCAAATTTCGCAACACCTAATACATATAACCAGGGAGCAATAGG
>JAOTYN010000600.1 GCA_029861825.1 Cyclobacteriaceae bacterium | reverse complement strand
TGTTACTAGTGGCTTGGAAGATTTCACGGTATTTGATGAAGTATATGGGAATACCGAGGTCCTCCCAGACGTCATTCCTTTATTGGGAACGAATCATCCCGAAAGTACTTCTGTTATCGGATGGGAAAACCACTATAGAAAATCCCGCATCATTTACCTGCAGCCCGGGCATGGACCTTCCATTTTTTTGGATAAGAACTATCGACAGTTGCTGCGCCAGGCGATTATGCATTTATCTGGAGAATGAACGATAAGATGAGAGTTTGCCAGACAAGGACGATGAAATTGGTTGTTTCAACTATTGCCTTTGTCATACTCTGCTTTAATGCTTGGTGTCAAAACGAGACACCGGCCCTTCCAAACATCTTATTCATCGTAACTGATGATCTGGGGATACGAGATTTGGGGTGTTATGGCAGTGATTATTATCTCACACCTAATTTAGACCAGTTAGCTAGCCAGAGTATGAGATTTACCAGGGCTTACTCCGCCAGTCATGTTTGTTCACCTACCAGAGCCACGATTTTTACGGGCAAGTATCCGCATAGAGTCAGGATAACAGATGCTTTGCCATGGGATCGACTATCGGAAAATCCTAAATTGATTCCCCCTGATCATCTCAAAGAGCTTCCATCAGACCTGCCCATGTTTTCAAAATCACTCCAAAGTGCTGGATATCGAACAGCGCTGTTCGGAAAATGGCACCTGGGCAATGAGTATCAGTTCTTTACAGAAGAGGGACACTATGCCTATGGATTCGATGAAGCCTTTCCATCGTCTGGCTCTGAGCGAAGAAGAGATAAATGTGTAGACGACCTGACGGCGCGCACCATAGCATTTTTGGAGTCCAATAGGGAGCGGCCTTTTATGTTGTGTTTGATGCACCATACCCCTCATGTTCCCCTGGCCTGTCCGCCGAAAGATGAGGCACTTTATGACGATGTACCGAAAGGGCGATTCCAGAAAAACCAAAAGTATGCCGGTATGATCTCGCACTTGGATCAGTCCATAAAATTGATTCTGGAAAGATTGGAAGCCTTGGAGTTGGATGAAAACACCGTGGTGATTTTCACATCGGATAATGGAGGTTTAAAGGAAGTTACAAGCAACAAACCTTATCGGGGCTCGAAGGGTAATTACTATGAAGGAGGGATTCGTGTTCCCTTGATAGTCCGTTGGCCGGGACAGATAAGCCCAGCTACGGTGAGCAATGCAGCGGTGCACAGTGCCGATTATTTTCCAAGTTTTTTGGCACTGGCTGGATTAAATCCCATACCGGAAGCTCACCAGGATGGAGTAAACATGTTGCCAATCTGGAGAGGGAAAAATGCTGAAAGCAGGACATTTTACTGGCATTTTCCGCACCGCAGCAATCCTGCATCCGCGGTAATCTCAGGCGATTGGAAACTGGTGCACCATATAGTAACGAATAAATATGAGTTGTTTGATTTAAAAACCGACCCTGAGGAAAAGAGCAACCTCATATCAGTTTACTCGGATAAGTTTCAACTTTTGAAAAGCATGCTAGAGGAGCATTTACAACACTCGGGTGCCCAACGCATGAGGCCCAATCCGGATTGGGATTCCAGCCTGCCGCCGGGTAAAATCAAGAATTACGGGACCCATTATCCTACTCAAGGAGGAACATACCGACAGGTAGAGCAAGCTTATCCGGTTTGGTTCAAGGAAAAATGAGAAAACAAAAGTAAAAATGAAAGCCTTGATGCAAAAGATAAAATTAAAAGTACTATCATTCTGGTTCCTATCCATTTTCAGTCTAGGGGTTTCAGCGCAAACTACCAGTTTAAAACCCGTTGATGCAGAAGCATTTAAAAAGCCGCCTAATGAATATCGAATAACACAATACCAGCTGACGCCGCAAACCCTGAAAAAATATCCGGAATACGGGATCGGCGGTACAATGGCTTTTTTCTACAGCATACTTTATCCTGAAAGTGAGAAGGGAAATTACAAACTGGGTGAAAATGGACCTGGCATTATTGGAGAACTGGTGGATAGTGCGAAAAGCATTGACTACAAAGTTTGGCTGGCGGATGACTGGGGCTATCCCAGCGGAATGGCCGGTGGAAGGGTTGTTGCTGAAAATCCGGACTTTGAAGTCAAGGGATTGACAATGTTG
>JAOTYN010000185.1 GCA_029861825.1 Cyclobacteriaceae bacterium | reverse complement strand
AGTTCAAAAGATTGGTGATTCGGCAGTTTTTGTGATCAATTTTCCAATGAGGGAGAAAAATGAATATGTAGACAGTTCTAAATGGGATATCTTATTGCCGAAACCGATTAAATAGATACCATAGTTTATTGTAACATCATACCCTTATACGGGTCCGTGTTTGTAACGCGGACCTTTTCATTTCGGGCCTGTAACGCCTACCTGAAGCTAGAAACTCACTATTTTAGGTGTGCTCGTTGCAAACGAGGACAAAACTAGGTAACACTGATAAGAAAAGCAGGTAACACTATGGGGGTGTTTATTATTACTTTTTTTGGCAGCAGCCAAGTCTAAATCGAAAATAATGGAGATATTTGGGCAAATTTTTTGCTATGTCCTCAGCTTCTACTGCCCCCATTGGAATTTTTGACAGCGGTATCGGAGGGCTCACCGTAGCACGTGCTGTTAAGCAGGAACTTCCGGGGGAGCATATCATATACTTTGGCGATACCGCTCATTTGCCGTACGGGGATAAATCTACCGCTGCTATTCAGGCCTATTCCATCAAGATCACCCAAATGCTGTTAAATCAGGGTTGCAAATTGATCCTGATCGCCTGCAACTCTGCCAGTGCGGCCGGCTATGAACTGGTAAGCGAGTATGTGGGCAATTCAGCTAAAGTCCTTAATGTGATCGATCCGGTAATCGATTATCTGAGAGAAAACTACCAGGGAAAAACTGTGGGACTTATCGGCACCAAGCAAACGGTAAATTCAAAAGTCTATGAACAGAAGGTGCAAGCCCTGAACAAAAACATTTCTTTACAAGCTCTGGCCACGCCCTTGCTGGTACCCATGATTGAGGAGGGGTTTTTTACCGGCGATATCAGCAAGAAGATCATCCGGAAGTACCTGCGCGATCCCTGGCTGCAGGATATGGAAGCCCTCATTCTGGGTTGTACCCACTACCCGCTGATTAAGAAATCGATTTTAAAATATTACGGTCCTATGGTAGAGGTTATTGACAGCTCTGTAATCGTGGCCCGGGCCCTTAAAGGATTCTTGGAATTCCACAATTTGATCAATAAACACCCTGGTGGGAAAGACCACTTTATGGTATCGGATTTTACGGACTCATTCCAGGCATCCACCCGAATGTTCTTCGGTGAGAAAATAAAACTGGAGCGCTCCAGCCTGTGGGATTAAACAAGTGATTTCGCAAAGAGCCCTAAGAAGCGCCAAGGGTGGCAAAGACCCAGCGCAGCTTTGAGCTTTCATTGCATTCTCTGCGAGACAGCTATGGGAATCCCGAACAATACTAATTCCAAATTCCGGATATATGTTGTAACTTTGTTTTAATAAGCAACCTTCCAAATGAGTGACGCTATAAAGCACGAATGTGGCATTGCCCTGATTCGCTTACGCAAACCGCTCCAGTATTACATTGATAAGTACGGTTCTCCCCTTTATGCAGTAAAGAAATTATATCTGCTGATGGAGAAACAACACAACCGCGGCCAGGACGGTGCCGGTGTAGCTAATATAAAACTGGATGTATCTCCTGGTTGGCGCTACATAAGCCGCTACCGCTCTGTTAAAACGCAACCTATCCTGGACATATTCAGCAAATTGGAACGGAAGTTCGAGAAATGCCGCAAGGAAGCCGGTGAGAAGTTTAACGATGCCCAATGGCTGCAGGAAAATTGCGCTTTTACCGGGGAAGCATGGATAGGGCACTTGCGATACGGTACCCATGGCGGCAACAAAGTGGAAAATTGCCATCCAATGCTGAGGCAAAACAACTGGAGGAGCCGCAATCTGGTATTAGCCGGTAATTTCAACATGACCAATCTGGACGAACTTTTCAACACCCTGGTAAAAATAGGTCAGCACCCCAAGGAAAAAGTGGATACCGTCACCGTATTGGAAAAGATAGGGCACTTTCTGGACGAAGAGAATCAAAAGATCTTCGATGAGTATAAGAACCAGCTCAATAACCAGCAGATTACCGAGCGCATCGAAGAGGAGCTGGATTTAGGCAGGGTGTTGCAGCGATCCTGCAAGGATTTCGATGGGGGTTACGCTATGGTAGGCATGACCGGTTATGGCGCTTCCTTTGTAGCTAGAGATCCCGCTGGAATACGTCCGGCTTACTATTATGCAGATGACGAGGTTATTGTGGCTGCCTCGGAAAAACCAGCCATCAAAACCGCTTTCAATGTCGAATATCAAGAGATCCTGGAGGTGCAACCCGGTCATGCTTTGATCGTGGACAAGCAGGGTAATTACGATCAACATAAAATCAGGGAGCCGCTGGAAAAAAAATCCTGCAGCTTCGAGCGTATCTATTTCAGCCGGGGATCCGACCCCGATATTTATCATGAGCGCAAACAGCTGGGGCGTTTATTGGTGCCCCAGGTGTTGGAAGCCATTAACTTCGACTTGAAACATACTGTTTTTTCCTACATTCCCAACACCGCTGAAACCGCCTATCTGGGCATGATGGAAGGGCTAGAGGAATATCTGGCTAACCGACGCAAAGAAGTATTTATAGAGGAAAAGCCCCATGTCGATTCCAAGGAGGAGATCCTGAATTTCCGGCCTCGGGTGGAGAAACTGGTGCTTAAGGATGCCAAATTGCGCACGTTTATCACCGATGATGATCATCGTGACGATCTGGTTGCTCATGTATATGATACTACTTATGAGGTAATCAAGAAGCATCAGGATACTCTGGTGGTCATTGATGATTCCATTGTAAGAGGCACTACGCTGGAGGTTAGCATCTTGAACATGCTGATGCGTCTTCAACCTAAAAAGATCGTCATTGTATCTTCGGCACCTCAGATCCGATTTCCCGACTGCTACGGCATCGATATGTCCCGGATGAAAGATTTCATCGCTTTTCGTGCGGTTATGAAACTTTTGCAGGAACAGGATATGGGGCTGTTGGTAGACCAGGTATACCGCAAGTGCCTTACAGCTACCAATACCCAAGTAAATCACGTAAAGGAATTGTACGCACCCTTTAAATACCGGGAAATCTCCCATAAAATAGCGGAGATGATTTCCTCACGCTATGACGGTATTGGGGTAGAGGTGATCTACCAAACCGTAGACAACCTAAATAAAGCGTGCCCCAGCCATTTGGGTGATTGGTATTTTACTGGTGATTATCCTACGCCAGGGGGTAATAAAGTGGTGAACCGGGCTTTTGTGAATTATATGGAGGGGAAGACGGTTAGGGCTTATTAATAGTTAAACCGCAAAACTTTCGCCACAACCACAGGTTCGGCTGGCATTAGGGTTGATAAATTGGAACCCTTTACCGTTCAATCCATCGGAAAAGTCAAGGGTAGTACCTAACAGATATAACAGGCTTTTCTTATCCACCAGTATTTTCACCTGGTTGTCTTCGAATATCTCATCCGAATCCAGGATTTTCTCATCAAAGCTCAGATTGTACATGAGACCAGAACATCCACCACCGGTCACTGAAACCCTCAAATGACGCTTTCCGGCGGGGGCTTCTACCTGCTTAAGCTCTTCTATCCTGTTTTTGGCTTTTTCCGTTACTGTGATCATGATTTCTTAATCTGCTAATGTCAAAGGCAAATTCTCTCTTAAAACTTTATTTGCTGAGTAAAAGTTTCGACCTTCACGCAAAGTTAAGCAATAATTGTAAGAAGTTAATGACATGTTAAAACTGGAGCATCTGGGCATTGCTGTCAAGGATCTTATCAATGCTAATGAGTGCTATACCAAACTATTGGGGGCAGAACCTTACAAGCAGGAGGAAGTGGCCTCCGAAGGGGTTATGACCTCTTTTTTCAGAGCCGGCGAGAGCAAAATAGAACTGCTAGAGGCCACTAATGAACAAAGTGCCATTGCCAAATTCATTGAGAAAAGGGGTGAGGGGCTGCATCATATGGCATTTGAAGTAGAAGATATCTATCAGGAGATGGCCCGACTACGCGAGCAGGGCTTCCAAATCTTAAATGACCAGCCCAAAAAAGGAGCAGACAATAAACTAGTGTGTTTTATCCATCCCAAATCCGCAGGGGGTGTACTGGTAGAACTCTGTCAGGAGATCAAGGCTTCTGATACTGAATAGAGTTGTAATGCCGGTTTTTCTTTTTACCCTGTACGGTTTTATAATGGGGCTTGGTGCAAGCCGCGAATAAGCCCGTTAGCAATAAAATGGTTAGTATTTTTTTTATCATAGCTTTGGTAAAGAACTATCTTGAATTTAGCACGAATATCACTATTCCGGGCAGCGATGTTCTTGAGAAACCTATGTATGTAACTTTAATTGCAATATTGTAAGTTGAATTCCCAGCAAATCCACTAAAAGTAAAAACATGAGTGAAAAGACATCAGATAAAAACCGCACGGAATTACAAGATTTGGGAGAATTTGGTCTTATTGACCGCCTCACGCAAGGAGTTGAACTCACTCAAAAAAGCACCGTACTGGGCGTAGGTGATGATGCTGCTGTAGTATCCAACGGGGGGCTGTCCACCTTGATCGCCAAGGACCTGCTGCTGGAAGGGGTACATTTTGATCTTAGCTACGCCCCCCTCCAACATTTGGGATACAAGGCAGTCACTGTAAATATTTCCGACATCGTGGCCATGAACGGGCATTGCCACCAGGTATTGGTAGGAATAGGTTTGAGCAACCGCTTTTCACTGGAAGCGGTAGAAACTCTTTACGAAGGGATACAATTTGCCTGTAAGCAATATGGAGTAGATCTGGTAGGAGGCGATACCACCAGCAGTCAATCCGGTCTGGTACTGTCGGTTACCGCTGTAGGCTCAGTGGATCCTGAACGATTGGTAACCCGTAGTGGTGCACAAACCGGTGATCTCATTTGCGTTACCGGCAACCTAGGTGCGGCCTACTTAGGATTGCAAGTACTGGCCCGGGAAAAGCAAGTTTTCCTAGAGAACTCCGAGATGCAGCCCCAATTGGAGGGTTTCGAGTATATAGTGAAAAGACAATTGACCGCGGAAGCACGTGTGGACCTAGTACACTGGTTTGAGCAACAAAACATCCTGCCCACCGCTATGATCGACCTGTCCGACGGACTTGCTTCGGACTTGCTGCACATCTGTAAAGCCTCAAAGGCGGGAGCTCGTATCTATCAGGAGAAGCTTCCCATTGATCCAGTGGCCACCGATGCCGCATTGGAATTTAAAATGGACCCCACTACATGTGCCTTGAACGGGGGTGAGGACTATGAGTTGTTATTTACCATAAGTCAAGATCATTACCAGCTGCTGGAAACCCACCCCGATATTTCCATTATCGGCCATGTAACGGAATCCGATCAGGGCGCCGACTTGGTACTAAGAAGCGGGGAGTTCACACCACTAAAAGCCCAGGGCTGGAATCATTTTCACTGATCTTCCGGATAGGGGATATACAAGAAACTGGTGAATTCCCGGTCTACCACGAAAAGACAGCAGAATTCATCGGGATCTTTATACGTTTTCTTGAACTCTTCCGGCTTATCCATGATATTTAGTTGAACAAACTCATCTAAATAGGTGGCGTAATAGTGCCATTGGGTGGCAGCCTCCGCCTTGTTAACGAGGAGTTGACCTACCGGCTGTTCCGTCTTGCATATAGGGAATATGGGGAAATCGGAAAAACCATGCTTGCGTATACGGTAACTGGCTTCCTTCAAAGTTTCGGCCACGACAACAAAATCCTGGGAGATGGTGCCCAAGTATTTGCCATCAAGTTCAGGGTCATTACCTTGGTTTATAGGTTCCATGTACTAATTTCTCTTAGTTAAACTTACTACGGATTCCACATGATGCGTGTGTGGAAACATATCCAGAGGATGTACCGATTCGATGCGGTACCAGGGATCCATTAAAGCCAGATCCCGGGCTTGAGTGGCGGGGTTACAACTGACATAAACTATCCTGGAGGGACCCAGTTTAGCGATCTCATAGATCACTTCCTCATGCATACCGGCACGTGGAGGATCGGTAACCAATACATCACAATGACCATGACGATCCAACGCACCACCCTTAAGCACATCTTTCAGATCACCCGCATAAAAATGAGCATTCGCAATACCGTTGACTTTGGCGTTGGTCCGGGCATCCTCCACCGCTTCGGGGACCTGTTCAATAGCCACTACCTCCGACGCTTGCGAGGCCAGAAATAAGGCTATGGTACCGGTACCACTATAAAGATCGAATATCGTCTCCTGTCCTTTTAGTCGGGCCAGGTCTCGCACCAGCCTATACATGTTCAAAGCCTGTTGGGGATTGGTCTGATAGAAAGATTTGGGTCCCACCCGGAACTGTAGTGCTTCCATGTGCTCGATGATGTGATCCTTCCCCGCAAAGTTGACCACCTCCAGGTCGTAAAAGGTTTCGTTACCCTTATTGTTGACCACGTAGTTCAATGAGGTAATTTCCGGGAAGGCCTCTTGCAGCGATGTTAAAAGGGCTTCCAACTCGTCCTTCAGATAAGTTCCCACCTGAAGAATCACCATTAACTCCCCGCTGCTGGCCGTACGGATCACCAGGTTTCGCAGAAAACCCTCCTTTTTACGAATGTCATAAAAATTCAAACCCTTATCCACAGCATAGGCCTTTATCCAAAGTCGTATGGCATTGGATGGTTCGGGCTGCAGGTAGCATGTTTTGAGGTCTACCACTTTATCGAATTGCCTGGGCTTGTGAAAGCCTAATCCCCTGCGGTCCATTTCTTCACCGCTGGTGATTTCCTGAGCCTCCAACCACCGGTAGTTGGAGAAAGTAAATTCCAGCTTGTTGCGATGATACTGGGTCAGAGGAGAGGGAAGCGTGGGGGATACTTCCGGGAAATCAATTTTAGCAATACGTTGCAGATGGTCGACCACCTGTTGTCGTTTAAACTCCAGCTGGTGCTCATAGGCAATGTGTTGCCATTTGCATCCCCCGCAAGTCCCGAAATGGTAGCAGAAAGGGTCTGTTCTTAGACGGGAAGGTTCAAGAATATCCAGGGGAATGGCCTCCAGGTAATTTTTCTTTTTACGGATTATGCGGATATCGGCAACATCACCGGGGGCCACACCCTCCACAAAAACCACTTGTTCATCCCATTTGGCCACACACTTGCCTTCCGCGGCTGCCTTTTCAATGGTGATTCCCGGCAACACCAAATTTTTATATTTTTTACTCATAATGAGGGCAGCAAATTTAAAGAAAACGTCGTCTAGATGGTAAAATACTTTCTTTTTTATCCTTATATTTATTGAATGGCAAAACGTCTACTAACCTTAATTGTGGTATTTATTGCTTCTCTGGGTTCTTTGTGGTCCACCCATATAGTAGGCGGAGAGTTTGAATTGATCCACATCACCAATTTTACCTACCGGCTCAACCTGGTGCTCTATTTCGACCAGGTGAATGGAAATCCCGGGGCTGAAGATACTCAGATTACTCCCTACCTCTTTCGTACCTCCGACAATATGTTCATGGATTCGGTTACCTTGTTCAACTCCGGATCGGAATTCGTGCCTTATTCGCAACCTAACTGTGCTATTGGAGACCTGATCACCCGCAGGATACTCTATACCGCCACTATAACATTATCCGCTGACCGCTATGGCGACCCAGAGGGATATTATGTAGCCTGGGAACGCTGCTGCCGTAATAATTTTGTCAACAACATCGACTACCAGGGTGGAATCAACACCGTAGGGCAAACCTTTTTACTGCAGTTTCCCCCGGTAGTGCGTGATGGAGGACAGTTAATTAATTCCACTCCTGTTTTATTCCCCCCTTTGCGGGATTATGCCTGCGTTGGAAAGCCTTTTTACACAGAATTTGGAGGCACAGACCTGGATGGCGATTCGCTGGTTTATACCTTGATCGATCCTTTGGACAGCTCTACCGATGAGGCCTTCCCCCAGATAACCTCCGCCCCCTATTCCCCTATTCCCTGGGCCTTCGGTATTGCTGTAGAGAATATGGTGCCAGGTACGCCTTCCCTGAAAGTAAATCGCACGGGGCTTATTACC
>JAOTYN010000184.1 GCA_029861825.1 Cyclobacteriaceae bacterium | reverse complement strand
GAAGTCCCTGTCGAAATAACGGGCATTGTAATTAAACCCAGGTACATAGCTGAATTCATAATCAAATCCTTGGAATTTAGGCATGCTCCATTTTCGACGTACTTGATTCATGAGGAAACCGTCATTAACAAAAAAGGCCTGATCGCGGTCTCTGGGGATTGGCCGATAGGAGTGCCCCTTGTCTTCTTTAAAGCGGGCCCAGCGCCATTGATCATCGTGACGGTCCCAATCCGCGATGATCATATCAAACAGCCTGGACTTTAATACCCATTTTTGATCGACCAGATTGTCGTTGTCATCGTATAACTCTTCCAGCATATCAGGAGTACTGATAATCTTTTTAGCGTTGCCGAAGCTTGCCAGGTCTTTGCGATTCCCTGCTGCACGTTCCTCGAACAGGGCCAACTGGTTGGCAAAATCTCTTTGGTGAACACCAAATCGAGGATCGTTAGGAATAAACACCAGTTTCGGGTTGGTGTGATATATTTCAGCAGCTTCAGCCAGCTCAGGTATTACAAAGGCGGCATAGGGATGAGAAGCTGAGATCTGGTCCTGCACCAATTCAGCGCCTACTGTTCCTCTCAATGGTTCTGGGACGGCTTTCTCTGCATACTTTTCAATGGACCGCAGCACATATTGCTGTCCCTGGGGGTTCTTCAAGCGCAAGGACCTGGTCTGTTGTCCTCCCCCTCTTTGAATTATTTGAAGCCCGCCCTTGGCAGTGCCAATATCAAATACCGGTACTTCGGTCTTGGTCTTCCAGGCGATCCGGTAATTTTCCCCCATAAATCCCGGACTTTTGGTATCGTACTGCTCACTGGCACTGGCCCACACAGTACTGTCGGAAAAGTTTAAAATCAAATCAGAAATTTCGGGAAGAGGGTGGTAAGGCTCTTTATAGAGTTCTTTTTTATAAATGGGTTGCTGTTTTTGTTCCGGCGACCAAAATTCCAGACTCACGCTTCCATTGGCTTCATATATAATTTTTGAAAAGCCCAGCCCCTCATGGACCCATTGGGCGTATTTTTTCTGCTTAACATAGGTGCTTTTCGAGCCGGAGCCGCTAACTACGTAGTGCACGCTGTCTTTGTACGAATACTGCAAGCTGTGCTCATGACCGGATACATGGATTAAGTTGGCATGATCTCGATATAGTTCCTCCAAGCTCTGTCGAATAGCTTTATTCTTAGGATGAGGAATGTCCTGTACGTTACCCAATAATTTGCGATATAGAGGATAGATAGATCCTATAATTGGAAGGGGAATATACAGAGACTCGTTAACCGCAGTCAGCGGAAAGAGGTGATCGTTAAAATTGGATACACCTCCGTGTATGCCGTAGGTGTACATAGGGTGGTGAGAGGCTACAATGATCTTCTTATGACTATTCTGGCGAAGCATCTCCTGCATCAATCCAAAAAGTTCAGCCGAACGTTCCACTCCACAGCCTTCTTCGGCACGGGGTTTTTCCCAAGGGTGAAGCAACCATTGGGTATCCAGTACAATCAAAGTTAGCTCGGGGGTGATTTCAATTTCTACAGGACCCGGGCAACCGTTATCTGGTAAAAAAGCATTGACGCTGTCTTCCAGGATCTTCACTAAGGCAGATTCCACAAATCGCTCCTGATTGGTGATATAGGAGTATCCTTTAGGTTTTCCCTTATCCCAATCATGATTGCCCGGTATCATGAACACATTACCTTTAAATCCCTTGAAAACCTCCAGCTGTCTAAGTAGTATTTGCTCCGCCTCCTCACGATTCCGATGTCTTTCTTCCGGTAGTCCCCGTGGATAAACATTGTCTCCTAGGTACAAAACGGTGTTGTTTTCATCAGAATGGGCCAAATGCTCACCCAGTAAGCTCAATACTGGATTTCCATTTTCAAATAGCTCCCCGGCATCGCCTACCAGGTATACTGTATGAGATTGACCGCTTAGGGAAAAGCCCCAAGAGACCAGCGCCATAATGCCCATCCAAATACGCAGTTTCATTAGTTAAGGTATGATTAGAAAACGGTCGGGAAACGCAAATTAAATATCCTAGGTAAATAAACACAGTGAGGAACTTAAAAGTTTAACTAGGGTTTTTGAGAAGAGTCCGCCGCCGGATTGAGATGGGCATACTTGGCAAGGTAATAATCCTTTAAGGTAGGATCAACTTTTCTATCGCTCCTCAAAGTCTCCAGCATTACCTGCATGGTCTCATTCAGCCGCTGGCTGGTATACCGGCTCAGTGCCTGCATTTGTGGCAATGCTGATTCCATATCATGTCGATTGTAGGAGTTCAAAGCTAGATTGTAATAGTGCAATCCAGAAAGTTGGATCAGATCAATTTCCTGGTTAACGGGTTCTTTAAATATATATTGATTTGCCTGTAATCCGGCTTGAGGAGAAGCATACGTTTTTTTCAATTCTGCTATCTGCTGTACGTTGGTGATAATCCCACCTATTGGATTTGTGGACTCGATCAATACCGGCTGGGCCGTCTACGGTAAGAGTCAAATAAATATGATAGGTGGTTTCTACAATCTGGTATTCCATGCCCAAAGATTCGAACAGCAAAGCATATAAAGCTGTACCTGTAAGGCAACAGTAGCGGCCCTTTTCAAAAAGGGCGTTCATTGAAACCGGGGTATGATAGCGGTGCAGGTATTTTCGATGCACTTTATAATACAAGTAGCTCAAAAAGTCCAGCTCATTGCTGTACCGTGATCTTCTGTCTTCCAATTTGCTGACAAAAACCGCAAATTCCTGCTGGATATTACTTTCATTGACCAGAAAAGGACCGCTATCTGCCCTTAAAAATTCCTCTAGTAAAGATTGGGTAGAAAGCTTATGGGGGTCATTTAACCAAGAAAATCCGAAAATTTCACCATTTACCGGGAAGCTGATGGAGAGCCATAAAAGGCTTATTAGCGCTATGTACAGTACTTTTTTCAATGAACAACTGATAGCTAACATTTTATTAACATTAGCGTAACATTGGGCGTATTAATATTACCCTGTTGTTAATAACTCAAATAGTCCGATTTGTGGTAACTCTTATGTCAGTAATGTTTTTTTATTATTTTTGCCTTTCCTTAGTTCATAAATATTAAAGCGGAACCCAGTGGAACAAACAGCGACCAATGATTTAAAGCGTGAACACCAGGCCAAGATTAAGCAGGTGTTCTCGGAGGTAGGTAAAGTAGTCGTAGGTCAAGACTACATGCTGAACCGATTGCTGATAGGCCTATTCACACAAGGTCATGTTTTGCTGGAGGGAGTTCCTGGCCTGGCCAAAACCCTCACAGTTAACACCCTTTCCCGGGTGCTGCACCTGGATTTTCAACGCATTCAGTTCACCCCGGACCTACTGCCAGCTGATCTGATTGGCACTATGATATACAATCAGCAGAAGGCAGAGTTTGAAGTAAAGAAAGGTCCCATATTCGCCAACATTATTTTGGCAGACGAGGTAAACCGTTCCCCAGCCAAGGTACAATCAGCTTTGTTGGAGTCGATGCAGGAGAAGCAGGTGACCATTGGGGAGACTACCTTTGCATTAGATCGACCGTTTCTGGTACTGGCAACTCAAAACCCTGTAGAGCAGGAAGGCACATATCCTCTACCTGAAGCCCAGGTCGACCGCTTCATGATGAAAGTGAATGTGGATTATCCCAGTAAGGAAGAGGAGTATGAGATCATGTCCCGAATGGCCAATCTCAATTTCGACGATGATGTACAACCTATACTGAGTAAAGAAGATATTTTTGCCATACGCAATGAGATCAACCAAGTCAACATCAGTAAATCCTTGGGGCAATATATTATAGAGTTGGTATTTGCTACCCGTAACCCAAAGGACTATGGTATGGAGCACCTGCAACACTATATTCAGTTCGGAGCTTCGCCCAGGGCCAGTATCAATCTAAACCTGGCTGCCAAGGCCGTGGCCTTTTTCGATGAACGCGATTATGTACTTCCCGAGGACATAAAAGATGTGGCCCTGGATGTAATGAATCACCGTTTACTGCTGAACTATGAAGCAGAAGCCGATGGCATCACCAGCCAACAGATTCTCAACGAGATCCTAAGCAAAGTGCCAATAAACCAATAAAGCACCTCCTTTCCTCTTTTTCGACTGTCAATACACTTCCTCTAAGATGGGTTAATAGTATGTTAACATTCTACTGTTATCTCCATTTTTTTTTAACAATTAATTAATGATTCCTACCTGCCCAGGTAACATGAAATCCACAGCTTTGCCCCTGTGAATGTTTGTTCACTTTTATAAAACCACTTTAACAAATGAAGAAATTCTCATATGTATTTTTGCTGTTCGCAGGGTCGGCAGTGACTTTTTTTGCTGCGATGATGACGATCCTGCGTTAGAGGCCCCCATCATCACCGTGCCTGGAACGGCGGTAGCGGTAAGCACAGATGCGTCTGTGGATATAACATTTACTTTGGATGTACCAGGCAGGTTCCAATCTTCAAGTGTTTCCGCTGATGTTGGCAATACCGTTATAAGCTCACAACCCAGTGCCGGAGCTACCAGTGGAACGCTGGTGGTTACCTACACCGCTCCTTCCAGCGAAGGAATTGCCACGGTATCGCTGACCGTTACCGATGACTCAGGAGCCTCCAGTACCAATACTGCAGCGGAGAAATTGATGTCACGGTAGTTCCTGTAATTACCGTAATTCCATCGGTAAATGGTGTTGGAACCGTCACCTGGACCAAAGACAACATCTCCCTTAAAGGAGCACCCGGCGAAGGCGCCGATGCCAGGACTTTGTTTTCCAGGATTATCAGACCGGTAGGGAGTTTTCTCTAAGTCTGTCTTATACGGTACAGTAAATCAATGTCGACGACTTCAAAGGTGGTTTTCCGGAACCACCTTTTTTTTTGGTCATTTACTGGCTATTTTCGTTTTGAAGCAATTGTAATGGGCAATGTCTAAGAATGTACTTATCACCGGCGCATCCGGTCTGGTAGGCTCCAGGCTTACTTCAATTTTACAGGAACGAGGATATCAAGTGTCGTCGCTAAGTCGCTCCAAGAAATCTAAAAATGCGGTCAAATCCTACACCTGGGATATTAGTCAGAGATTTATTGAGGAAGGAGCATTGGAAAATACTAACATTGTGGTGCATCTGGCAGGAGCAGGAGTTGCTGATAAGCGCTGGTCTAAGAGTCGCAAACGAGAAATTCTGACCAGCAGAAAGGAATCTACAGCGCTGCTTTATCAGGAGCTGAAATCTAAAGGGCAGCACTGCCACACCTTTGTATCTGCTTCAGCCATAGGTTATTATGGTTGGGATACCAAGGATCAATGGGTAGATGAACAATCTGCAATGGGCGCGGGCTTTTTGGCGGAAGTGACCGGAGAATGGGAAGAGAAGATCAGCAAATTGGCTGAACTAAATTTGAGAGTGGTCACGTTACGTATTGGGGTGGTACTAAGTGTTTTGGGAGGTGCACTTCCCAAAATAGCCCAATCTGTAAAACTGAATGCCGGGGCTCCCCTGGGAAATGGGCGACAATATATGAGTTGGATCCATATGGACGATCTTTGCGAGATGTTCGTTAAAGCAATAGAGGATCCCCGTATGACCGGGGTTTATAACGCGGTGGCTCCCCATCCGGTGACCAACCGGGAATTTACGGTGGCATTAGCCAGGACCTTGAAAAAGCCCTTATTCCTGCCGCCGGTACCGGCCTGGACCTTGCGCTTAATGCTGGGGGAAATGGCTCAATTGGTATTAGGGGGAAATCGTGTTTCCAGCGAGAAAATAGTATCTCATGGATATAATTTTAAATTTGCAGAGGTGGAGCCAGCCTTGCGATCATTACTAAATTAAATTTGAAAAACGTGTAGCATTGGAACTATGGGACAAAGACGATTAAAAACCGACGCTGACCGGAAAAAAGAAAGCTTTCAGCTCGTAGAGGACGAAAATCGCATTCGGAAGGCTTTTCAGGACCGTGATTGGAATGAAATTAAAAGCTCAGATTCCTGGGTGATTTTTAAAGTTATGGCAGAATTTGTGGACGGCTTTGAAAAGCTTTCTAAAATAGGTCCTTGCGTATCGGTATTTGGCTCTGCCCGTACCAAACCTGATCATCCGTATTATAAAATGGCCGAAGACATTGCGGCCAAGCTGGTACGCCATGGTTATGGAGTGATCACCGGTGGAGGCCCTGGAATTATGGAAGCTGGAAACAAAGGTGCCAAAAGAGAGGATGGAAAGTCTGTAGGGCTAAATATCGATCTGCCCTTTGAACAGGGAAGTAATATATATATCGATCCGGACAAGTTGATCACCTTCGATTACTTTTTTGTTCGCAAAGTGATGTTTGTAAAGTACTCCCAGGGATTCATAGTTATGCCGGGAGGATTTGGGACGCTGGATGAGTTGTTTGAAGCCATCACCCTGATCCAAACCAAGAAAATCGGCCAATTCCCCATCGTGCTGGTGGGCAAAAGCTACTGGGACGGATTGATCGACTGGCTCCAGGAGACCTTACTAAAATCGGAAAAGACCATTAGCCCCGGAGACCTGGACCTATTCCATGTGGTGGAAACCCCCTCCGAGGCCGTGAAAATAATTGACGAATTTTATAGCAAATATCTGCTTACGCCCAACTTCTAATGTTCAAACAGGCTCCGCTGATATTATCCGTAACCTCCTTAGTACTGGTACTGGTGCTTTTCTATCTGCGCAATCAGCCGCCTAAGGAAGATCCTATTCAATTGGCAGATGAAGATGCTTATGCTATGCCCGAGCAAATGCCGGTACGTACTAAAACAGTTACCCTGGAGCTTCCCGATAGTTTAAGTTTTGCGGGAGAGCCTGTCCCCATGCACATTATTGATGTCCGCGAACGGCTGGACCGCGAATTGCATATCAATACCTATTGGCACAACAATTCCATCTTTATCTTTAAAAGAGCAAATCGATGGCTTCCGGAAATAGAAGCCATATTAACCGAGGAAGGAGTGCCGGATGATTTTAAATACTTGTCAGTGATTGAAAGCGGCTTGTTGAACGTTACCTCGCCTGCACAAGCGGTGGGATTTTGGCAATTCTTGAAACCAACTGCTAAGGAATGGGGCCTGGAGGTAAGCAGAGAGGTGGATGAGCGCTATCATCCTTTAAAGTCTACCCGCGCGGCCTGTAAATATCTGAAAAAAGCATATACAAAATTCGGCAGTTGGACGTTGGCCGCAGCTTCCTACAATATGGGGATTAGAGGATTAGAAAACCGATTGGAAGAGCAAAGGGTTGCGTCATATTTCGACTTGCTTCTCAATGAAGAGACTTCACGCTATGTGTTCCGCATTCTGGCGGCTAAGGAGCTGTTAAACGATCCCGAGGTCTATGGGTTTGATATCCCTGAAAAGCATCTATATGTGCGGGAAGATCTCAAAAAAATAGAGATCACCGAGTCGGTTGATGATTTAGTGCAGTATGCCTTGGACCTGGGGATCAACTATAAAATTCTCAAGAAGCACAACCCATGGCTGCGTCGAAAAACCTTAAAAGTGGTTAACGGTAAAAGTTATATCATCGAGGTTCCTGCCAATAGCGCCTCCAGCCTATAATCAAGTAAAACCTATTCTGCGGCTACCAGGGCCAGCTTGGAGCCATGCGGATCTACGGCCAACCGGGTTATGTTCCGGATGCCATGAGCGGCCAGGTCTGCCACTTGCGTCCAATCCTTGTCCCCAAGTCGCCATGAGAATAATTTGCTGTCCTGAGCCATAAACAGAGTACCATCAGGACTCCAGGTCAAATCTTCCACACCGCTTAAAGCCAATACCAAAAATTCCATGGCCCCCGTTTGGGGATGATATGACATGATTTTCCAGGGCTCTTGAGATTTGTCCAGGAAACTCAATTTCTCCGACTCTGGAATCTTGTGCAAGGAACGGCCAATGTTACTGGCTATTACCTGGTTTTTTCCGGATTGCAAATAGCAAAGTTGTAAGGTTGGGGGATCACCCAGGACAAAAGAGGCAATTAATTGATCGTTCAGCCAACAAT
>JAOTYN010000599.1 GCA_029861825.1 Cyclobacteriaceae bacterium | reverse complement strand
CACTACCTTAGTAGTTTTGGGCTCCTTCTTAACCGGTTTTTCTTTTACGGCAGCCTGCTGATAAGCCACAGGTTCATCCGCAGGACGAATGAACCGCAGCCACAACACTCGTCCGGATTTTATCTGTTGACTCTTAGCTATTCGATTCTTGTCCCTTAGTTTGGAAAGCTTAATACCATAGCGTTGTGAGATGGACCACAGGTCCTCACCAGGTTCCACGATATGGTAATGTGCTTTGGCTTTGCTCTTTTTGGGTTTTAGGTAAAGCACCTCTCCTTGCTTCAAGGGTCTTGCACGCGTTACGTCATTGTAGTAAAGCAAACGTCTTAGTGTAACCCCTGTAAGCTTTGATATGTCATCCAAGTTGTCGTTATCTCCTACTATTACTCCGGAGATACCGTTTATCTTGGCTCGTTGGCTTTTGTTGCTATTCCCTTTGGTTCCATACACCAGAGGGTACTTCTGCTGTTGCGTACGGAACTCTTTCCGACTTACTGCATAGCCTGAACTGGCAGCTGCAGGGGTAGGCCTTTTAACCATGGGGGTAGAAGCGGTACTGGCAATCATGTTCTGAGGCTGATCGTAGGGCAATATCACGGCATAAGGTTTGTCGGCGGGCACTTTGCCCCGTTTCAGCCACTTATTGTATTCCCTTACCAATTCATAGTCCAGGCGGCTGGATTGAGCGATCTGTTTAATGGTTTTTTGTTGACCTTGGTAATATTCCTCCAGGAATAATTTGGGAGGAGCCGGTTTCACAGGTTCAAAGGCAATCTTGTGGGCCAAAAACTTGATCACATACCAGTGTGTTTGCCCGTTGATGGGCATGGTCCTGGCTCCCCGGTATTTATTTCCTACCAGTTTCATAGCCCCCCCCGGCCCCTGATGATAGGCCAGAAGCGCGTGTACCCAGTTATCGAAATACAACCGGTTGTTCTTTTTCAGGTAGTGGGCAGCGCCCCTGGTGGATGAAACGATGTTCTTACGCTCGTCCACTTCCCGATCGATTCGTAATCCCACTTCGGTGCCTGCTTCACGTTTGAATTGCCAGTAGCCCACTGCCTTGGAAGAGCTGACGGCATCGGATATTAGGGCACTCTCTTGCAGTGAAAGATATTTAAAGTCTTCCGGAAGTCCTTCCTCACGGAATATCCGTTCTATTATTGGGAAATAGATCTGCAGCCGGTCTACTTTTATCTGAAAGTACTTGGGATGTTTGGTAAGCGCGTTGACCTCGGCCTGGATCTTATTACGGGCTTTTTCATTCAATTTCAAGGTAAGTCCGGCGAACTCAATGGTTCGAGGTACCTTAGGTGCCTCGGCAAAAGCCATCATGGGCACCCATATAACGCATAACAACACAAAAAATCTTCTCATAGTTTTCTTAAGATCATTAAACCGTCTCGGACCGGCAGCAGTACATTTTCTACACGCTGGTCTTGGTGAACTTTTTGATTAAACTCTATTATGGCTTGAGTTTCCTTATCGGATTTGGAATGTTCAGGTGAAATCACCTTACCATACCACAGAACATTATCGGCCAGGATATATCCTCCCGGGGGTACTTTATCCACTATCAAATCGAAGTAGTAGCTGTAATTAATTTTATCAGCATCCAGGAATACCAGATCGAAGGGACCTTCTAAGGTTGGTATGATATCCAGCGCCGCTCCTAATTTCATCTCCACTTGTTCCCGAATACCCACCTCTTTTAGATAGTGATCCACAATATCCGAGAGTTCACGGTTCTGGTCGATGGTAATGATCCGACCTCCTGCAGCCAGTCCTTCTGCCAGACATATGGCAGAATATCCGGTGTAGGTGCCGATTTCCAGGATACGATTAGGTTTTATCATATGGGATAGCATAGAGAGAATACGACCCTGTAAATGACCGGAGATCATTTTAGGAAAGAGGACTTTCAGATTGGTCTCTCTGTCCAACTTTTTTAACAGTGGCGATTCCGGGTGGGTATGAGCTTCCGCATACCGTTGAAGATCCGGACTTAAAAAATCCATGCCCTTAAGTTTAACCGTAAAAATTAGTTGAGTATACTTTTAACTACGGTATTAATGCAAAATTGCACTATTTCGGCAAAAAAATCAAAGTGCTGAAATCATCGAAGTGAAACATCTCGTTGGCTAACTCCTGC
>JAOTYN010000183.1 GCA_029861825.1 Cyclobacteriaceae bacterium | reverse complement strand
GCCAATCTAGTGTTGGAAAACCTGGATGGTGAAAATGAGTTGTCTGCGGAAGAAAAGGCTAGCTTTGAAGGTGAAGCCAAATTCTTGCGCGCTTGGTTCCACTTCCAGGCCTTAAAAATGTATGGTACGCCACCCATAGCTGCTGAAGTACGAAAGGACCTGAATGACCAGGCTTTGCCTAACTCTTCACAAGCCGAACTGTACGCAATAATTCTGTCGGACTTCACTACGGCAGCTAGTAATTTACCGGATGACTGGGGTTCAGCAAATGCCGGAAGGGCTACCGCCTGGGCAGCTAAGTCCTACATTGGTAAAGTGAATGTTTGGCAACAGGATTGGGCAGGAGCCATAACGGCTTTTGAGGATGTGATCAACAACGGTCCTTATTCATTATTGGCGAATTTTGAAGATGTGTTTGCATTCGACAATGAGAACAATGCGGAATCTATTTTCGAAGTCCAGTACGGAGGCCCATTCTCAGATGATAACCTCTGGGTTTTTGACGACACGCATTCCGAGAACTTCAAAGCCTCCCAGGGTACCGCCCGTGGTTGGTATTGGGACGCTGGTAATGGCGCTCCGGGAGGTAAAGTTGGTTGGTGGGCTCCTACCGACGATCTACGCAATGCCTTTGAACCCGGTGATTTGCGTAAGGAAGTTACCTTATATGAAGATGGGGATATGTATTATACTTTCCCAGGTGATCCAACACCGTACGACAATACTTGGTCTTCTACCGGTCTTACCTTGAAAAAGTATCGGGGACCCCGTAATACCGTTTCCGCTAATCATTCGCCCAACCAGCAAGCTGACTTTAACAATGAACGCTGGTTCCGTTTTGCAGAGCTGAAATTGTTGTATGCCGAAGCCCTACTAATGTCGGGCAGAGACGCTGATGCCACTACTGAAATCAATGATATCAGAAGCAGAGCAGGTTTGGCAGCTTTGGCGGGCACCGCTACTTTGGCTGATCTTCAGCAAGAGAAGCGCGTCGAGTTGGCGCTGGAGCCACACCGTTGGTTCGATATCGTGAGATGGGATTTGGGCCCCACTATTTTTGGAGCCAGTTGGGATCCGAAGTTTGTGTTGTTCCCATTTCCACAATCAGAAATTGACCGCTCGTCAGGGATGCTAACACAAAATCCCGGTTACTAACGGATTTAGTTACACCAGTTCATAGGAACATTTGGAGGGAGTTTGTATTTAATACGAACTCCCTCATTTTGTTCTCTGGGTTTTAATATTCAACCAAACAACGTAAATTATGGGTTGCACGATTTGAACCGCATGAGAATTATTTCATAAGTTATGAACTTGTGGCTTTACACCATTAGAAATTCATTAGCGCTCATCATCATAGTGTGCGTTGGGGCTTGTCGGGATTCGGGGAATACGTTGTTCAAACCTCTGGATTCAGCCAGTACCGGTATTGATTTTAATAATAAAATCCAATACACTGATTCACTTTCAGTACTGGACTTCGAGTTCATGTTCAACGGGGCGGGGGTGGCCGTGGGTGATTTCAATAATGACGACCTGCTGGACATTTACTTCACTGGTAATATGACCTCCAATCGTTTGTTTCTAAACAAAGGTGATTGGCAGTATGAGGATATTACAGAAAGTGCCGGGCTCTTAACTACCGGGTGGTCCAACGGCGTTTCGCTGGTTGATATTGACCAGGATGGATTTTTGGATATTTATGTCAGCCGGGGAGGCCCTAGAAGTACCGATCCCCAAGATCGCACCAACCTCTTATTTATCAATAATGGCGATTTGAGCTTCACTGAATCCGCGGCGGCATATGGTTTGGACAATTCCGAATATACCGTGCAATCCGCCTTCTTCGATTATGATCTGGATGGTGATCTGGACGTTTACCTGTTGAGCAATGCCTTGGTTAATTTCAATCGAAATACTTCCAGATTGGTAGATAGATCCGGGAAGGCACCGTCAGTTGATAAATTACTTAGGAACAACGGCGATGAGACGTTTACGGAAGTATCGCAAGAAGCCGGTGTCCTGATTGAAGGTTTTGGCTTGGGGGTGGAGATCTGTGATATTAACGAAGATCAGTGGCCGGACATCTACGTGTCCAATGATTTCTTAACTAATGACTTGCTCTATATCAATCAGCAAAATGGTAGCTTCAAAAACGAGATTGCTAATTATTTGAAACATCAGACCTACAATGGCATGGGCAATGATGTGGCGGATTTTAATAATGATGGGCTGATGGATATTGTGGTGTTGGATATGCTGCCGGAAGATAACCTTCGACGGAAACTGACCATGATGGGTAATGCCTACGACCTGTATCAGAAGAATATCGATTTTGGATATCAACCTCAATATGTGCGTAATACCCTGCAGTTAAACAACGGCAACAGCACGTTCAGTGAAATTGGACAGTTATCGGGAATCGATGCTACGGATTGGAGCTGGAGCGCCTTATTTGCCGACTACGATAATGATGGGTACAAGGACTTGTTCGTAACCAATGGCTACCGGAAAGACGTCACAAATTTGGACTTTATAGTTTATGGTCAACAAGTACTGACCATGGGAGAAGCCGAAGCCAACAGGCAAGAAAGGCTAAAGGCACTAAATGAAATACCTGGTGCTAAGATTCCCAACTATGTTTTTAGGAACATGGGCGATCTTACTTTTACCAATACCACCGAGGAGTGGGGGATGGACCGGCCATCCTATTCCAATGGGGCGGTTTATGCCGACCTGGACAACGACGGTGACCTCGACTTAGTGGTCAGTAATCTCGATGAACAGGCCGATGTTTATAGAAATCAGACCCGTGAGCGGTTGGATAGTGCCGGCAATTACATACAAATAAAGTTCGAAGGCCCCCCCGGTAACCTTCAGGGACTCGGTACAAAAATTCGACTGTACTATGACACTTTGATGCAATACCAGTACTTTACACCTTATCGTGGATATCTTAGTTCCATAGACCCCAAATTACATTTTGGCCTTGGTCAGTCTAGCCGAATAGACAGCTTAATGGTAACCTGGCCTAATGGTGGGCAGAAAATATTGTTTGATATTGATGTAAATCAGGTAATCACTGTCCAATATCGTGAATCGGACACTCTTGAATTTATCGAACCCCAGCATGATTTCAACCCGTATTTTGAAGAAGTAAGTGAACAAATTAATATTAACTATCAGCACCAGGAAAACCTCTTTGTAGATTACAAACTGCAACCCATTTTGCCACATATGCATTCGCGCAACGGCCCGGGCATGGCAGCAGGGGACATAGACCATGATGGGCTAGAAGATTTTTATGTGGGAGGAGCCGCCGGTTACCCCGGAGCTTATTTTACCCAAAATAGTGACGGCACCTTGAGCATGAAGAAGATGGATATAGATAGTGCCTCGGAGGACATGGGTGTTTTGTTATTCGATGCCAATGATGACGCTGCTTTGGACCTATACATTGCCAGTGGGGGATCTGCCCACCCGGAAGGCTCGAATTTGTATCAAGACCGGTTTTACTTAAACGACGGTCAGGGAAACTTCACCCGCTTACCCGGGGCAATTCCCTTAAACACCGAAAGCAGTTCCTGCGTAGTGGCGGGTGATTATGACCGCGACGGAGATCTGGATCTTTTTGTGGGAGGCAGAACCAGGCCAGGATCCTACCCACTACCACCCCAAAGCTTTTTGCTTCGAAATGAGACTCCTGCTGGTAATAAAGAAGTGCGTTTTACCACCGTCACCACATCATTAGGAGAAGCTTTTACCAAAATGGGCATGGTAACAGATGCGCTTTGGACGGATTTTGATAATGATGGTTGGTTGGATTTATTGGTGGTGGGTGAGTTCATGCCGATTAGAATTTATCACAATCAACAAGGAGATTTAGTAGATATTACTGAAAACGCAGGTTTACAGCACACCTCAGGTTGGTGGAATAGCTTGACAGCCGGTGATTTCGATGCCGATGGGGATATGGATTACCTGGTAGGCAATCTGGGACTTAATAGTCGCTTGAAGTCATCACCGGAAGAACCTCTTTGCATTTATGCTAAAGATTACGACAACAACGGCCGTATCGATCCGGTAATGTGCTACTACATTCAGGGCAGAAACCATGTGGCGCATTCCAGGGATGATATGATCGCCCAGATCAATGCCATGCGTGCCAGGTTCAAAACATATGATTCCTATGCCCGTACTTCTTTTGAAGAATCATTTCTGGAATCCGAACTAAAGGACGCTTATGTAGTGCACAGCGAAACTTTTAACAGCAGTTACCTGGAAAATTTAGGAGGAGGTAGCTTTACCATAAGATCACTGCCATTACGGGCGCAATTCGCTCCAGTTTACGGGATTCAGGTTGCCGACTATAATCAAGACGGGCACTTAGATGCTCTATTGACGGGAAATTTTTATGCCTCTGTGGTGTCTACCGGGAAATATGACGCCTCAATCGGTTTACTGATGTTGGGTGACGGGCAAGGGGAGTTTCAAGTGGTTTCAGCAAAGGAAGCCGGCATTATGGCGGATGGTGATAGTAAAGGCACGGTTCAGCTGGTATCCTCCTCGAATAAATTAATGGTGGTAGTTGCCAATAACTCCGGACCCTTAAAGGTCTTTAGCACCGAGCAGGCCCAGGAAGTGATCTATGCACTGCCCACAGATAGTTATGCCCTAATTACCACTAAAGAAGGCCAAACCTACCGGCAGGAATTCTATCACGGCTCCACCTATTTATCAGGCAGTGGCAGGTTCATCATCAAGCATCCCCGGATAGCTTCCATTACAATCTTTGATCAAAATGGCCAGGCCCGTGCAATTGACTAAGAAGGGAATAACATATTTGGTGGTGGTTATAGCTGGCATATGCCTGAGCTGCGACCGTTCCAATTCCATTTTTCAACCGTTACCCGCTCATAAAACAGGAATTGATTTCAACAACCGAATACAGGAAGATAGCCAACACAATGTTTATCAGTTCATGAATTTTTATACCGGAGCCGGGGTGGCCGTGGGCGATATTAATAATGACGGACTTATCGATCTCTATTTCAGTGGTAATATGGAGACCGGTAGGCTATATCTCAATAAGGGTGACTTAAAGTTTCAGGAGATTACCAGAGAAGCCGGCTTGGAAAACAGCCGTTGGGGTACGGGAGCCGCCATGGTAGATATAAATCAGGACGGTTGGCTGGACATTTATGTTTGTGTTTCAGGAGGAGGTGAACTGCCACAGCGCTCCAATATGCTTTTTGTCAACAACGGCGATAATACCTTCGATGAAAGGGCGGTACAGTATGGTATAGCCGACCAACGACAGACACAGCACGCGGCATTCTTTGATTATGACCTCGATGGTGACCTTGATTTGTTATTAATCATAAATCCGGCAGCTTATGAACAAAAAGTCAATGTTGTCAAGCCCAGAGAAACCGATGGCAGCGCTGTGAGCACTGATGTGCTTTATCGAAATAACGGCGATTTTACTTTTACGGATGTGTCGAGGGAGGCCGGGATCCAGGTAGAAGGTTATAGTTTAGGGGTGGGGATCAGCGATATAAACCGCGATGGCTGGCCAGACATATATATATCCAATGATTTTGTAGGCAATGACGTGCTCTATATGAATCAGGGTGACGGTACTTTCCTGGACCAAATCAGCAATTTTATAGGTCATACCAGCTATGCCGGGATGGGTAATGACCTAGCCGATTTTAACAACGACGGACTGATAGATATAATGGTTTTGGATATGCGTCCCGAAGATAACCTGCGTCAAAAATTGATTATTTCCTCCACTAGTTTCGATCGCTTCCGTTTAATGCTGGAAGCCGGTTATCAGCCCCAGTACTCCAGAAATACCCTGCAGCTAAACCGAGGCGGTAATCAGTTCAGTGAAGTGGGTTTTATGGCTGGGGTCAGCAGTACCGATTGGAGTTGGAGCGCACTTTTTGCCGACTACGACAATGATGGGGACAAGGACTTATTTGTGACCAATGGTTTTATGAGGGACTTGGGTAACCTGGACTATATCCATTACCAGAACATCTATGATAATCCAATTGGCGAAGCTGAAACCAAAATCCAGAATAAGTTGCAGGATATCCAGGAACTCCCGGGGGCAGAGCTCAATGATTACCTCTTTGAGAATATGGGGGGAGTGAATTTTGAGAAACGCTCAAAATCATGGGGTATAAGTGAAAAGGGATTCTCACATGGTGCGGTCTATGTGGATTTGGACAATGATGGAGACTTGGAATTGGTGGTTAATAATATTAATGACCAGGCACATATATACCACAATCGGGCGGTTGAAATGGGTGCTAATTACCTGCAGTTCAATCTTGAAGGGCCTACTCATAATCTAGACGGTATTGGCACTAAGATCCTGGTGCATACTGCTGGCAACAAACAGTATTATGAGAATTATCTTTCAAGAGGCTACGAGTCTTCCGTGGACCCCAGACCGCATTTTGGATTGGGTTCATCTGCTGAGGTGGACAGCATCGAAGTGTGGTGGCCTGACGGACGCTATCAGATATTACGCAAGGTGACGGCTAACCAGACTCTGAACGTGCGGTATGCCAATTCAACTACCTTATCTCCAGAGGGATCACAAATTAAAGGGCATACGCTGTTAGTGGACAGGGGCGAAGCCAGCCAAATAAACTATTTTCACCAGGAGAATGAACAAATAGATTTTAATTTTCAGCCCATTTTACCCCGGATGCACGCTCAGGAAGGCCCAGGTATGGCAGTTGCGGACATTAACGGGGACGGCATGGAAGACCTCTATATCGGAGGTGCCGCGGGCAGCCCGGGCGCAATATATACACAGCAAAAAGATTCAGCCTCTTTCAAAGTCAGTTCCTGGTCAATGGACAGCACCCGCGAAGATATGGGAGCTCTGTTCGTGGATGTTGAAGGAGATGGGGATATGGATCTCTACGTGGTAAGCGGGGGTACCAGTTTTGCGGAAGACTCAGAACATTATCAGGATAGACTTTACCTTAACGATGGTGAGGGAAATTTTGAGAAATTTAAAAACCTTCCCCAAACCAATGCCAGCGGATCGTCGGTGGTGGCCTCGGATTTTGACCAAGACGGAGATCTTGATCTTTTCGTAGCCGGGAGGGTAGTACCAGGAGCATACCCACTGGCACCCTCAAGTTTTCTTTTACGAAATGATAGTAAGCAGGGTATGCCTGTATTTACAGACATTACCGCTGAGGTAGCGGAATTGAGTAACATTGGAATGGTAACTTCCGCTTTGTGGAGTGATTATAACAACGATGGCTGGTCTGATCTGATACTGGTGGGAGAATTCATGCCTTTTACGGTGTTCAAAAATAGTCAGGGTAAGTTACAACGGGAATCTATACAAAGTCTTGAGAATACTGAAGGTTGGTGGAATAGTTTAGCAGCGGGAGACTTTGATAATGACGGTGATACTGATTATGTAGGGGGCAACCTGGGGCTTAATTCGAGATACCAAGCCAGCAGTGAGGAGCCGCTATGCATATATGCCAGTGATTTTGATAAAAACGGCCGCCTGGACCCGGTGATGTGCCAGTACATAGATGGAGAAAACCATATAGTGCATACTCGTGATGACCTCATAAAACAAATTAACGCTATGCGCGTGAGGTTTAAGACGTATGAGGATTACGCAAAAGCCAAATTCAGCGAGTCATTTTTAGAAGAAGAGCTTAGTGAAGCCTATGTGGTAAAAGCCCATCGCTTTGAAAGCACATATTTTGAAAACCAGGGTGATGGAAGCTTTGAGCTCATCACGCTGCCCTGGGAAGCTCAGATGTCCCCCGTCTACGGAATGTTGGTTAAAGACTTTGATGAAGACGCTCTACTGGACATAATGTTAGTGGGCAATTCGTTTGCCACCGAAGTATCAACCGGCAGGTACGACGCTTCGCTGGGTTTGCTGTTGAAGGGCGGCTCAGGTGAGTTTGCTTCTCAGACCTTGAATCAAAGTGGTTTGCTAAACCGCAAAGATGGCAAAGGCATTGTGTCCCTTAATCAGGGAGGCGGGCAGTT
>JAOTYN010000598.1 GCA_029861825.1 Cyclobacteriaceae bacterium | reverse complement strand
TTCGCCTGTGCATTCAATGGCGGGATCACACGGAGGTCATTCAGTAGCCGTTGTCTTTCCGCTGGGCTCAACGGGAAGACATAAGTCCAGATCTCGGTGGTCATATGATGTGTAGGCCCTTCATGAGCAGGGACATCACTGCGGTAGCTCCAAAGTGATTTATAAAATGCCGGATCGCGAGCCCAGGGTTGAAGCACTCGGTGATTGAAGTCATACCCATTCATTTCTGCCCTTACAATATGCCAGTCCACCTGTTGGTTGACCGGCCACTGTGAAATATTCATGGCCATTAGCTTGGACTGTAATCTTTTAAACTCCGGCAAGCGTTTTTCGAAAGTCTCAGCTGTGTAATCTGGCGCTCCGTCTCGCATGGGTGGTTTTTCGAAACCCCGCCATTCTTTAAACAATGACACTAAATCTTGATAGTTTTCCGTACCGGAAATTTTCATTTGCTCATCCCCGGGTGGGGTATTCAGTAATAACAGTAACAAAAAATAAGCTGAAAGCAGGTAATTCATACTCGGTTGTTGGTTTAATATTAAGGCCCCTTTTTACGATGATAGTTTACAGTGATTATTCTATAAGCTGCGCAATTAATTCCAATTCTCTGGATCTTTCCAGGCCAATATCGATTTCATCGGTCCCAAATTTTAAATTCGTATCCATGTTATCTCTAAACCATTTCATGCAATCATCCAAAGTGGTGTTAACGGGCGTATATACAAACCCCGTTTGCGTTAATTTTTTATTGCTAATCTGCATGAATCCCTTGTCCTCAGATAGTGGAGCCCATAGCGGCAAGTCCGTAAATGATGAGACTTCATTACTAGCCAGGAATTCTTCACTCGCCCAATGTAATTGAGCCTGAGAGTTAAAGTGTTTTTTTGAAAGTTCCAGGAAGTCTTTCCATAGTAATGGTTCTTTCCTTGGCCCAACACAATTGTAAATTCCCACATTTTTGTTTTCTGATGCCATAATAGCAAATCTCCCAACATCATTGACGTCGATGAATTGTAAAGGGTCAAAACCAGAGCCTGGAGCAATAATCGATTCATCGCGATTTAGTTTGATACACCAATATAATAGGTCTAAAGCCGGATCCCTCCACCCTTTTATCGGTCCTGGACGTAATATGGTATGGCCATCCGGGAAACGATCACTAATGAATAATTCAGCGGCCAATTTCTCTTCCGAATAACCCCACTCTTCCATGTTGGACGGGAGATTGACAACATCAGACTCCTCAATCAATCCAACTTGTTGAAAGTCGCTATAAACCGCTATGCTTGAGATAAAAACATAATGGTCCGTATGATCCATTAATGAACTTGTTGCTTCATCAACCAATTTTGATTTTTCCGGCCAGACATCAATTATTACATCCCAATGTTCTTTCATTAAGGGATTGTATGCTTTTATCCCCAGTTCACGATCCCCATTAATTAACTTCAGTTCCGGAAATAATTTCGGGTTTGTGACCCCTCTATTAAACAAAGTAACCGAATGATTATTCCGTAACGCTGCATTGACAATAGAAGGTCCAAGAAAATAGGTTCCTCCCAGTACAAGTATTCTTAAATTGTCTTTCGGGCTATCACAAGACAACATCGGGTTCGAACTTAATAAAGCAGTCGCGGCAACCGATTTCCTTATAAAATCTCGTCTTTCCATTCGTATAAATTTATTTCCATCTCATCAAGCGGGCTAATGCAATGCGTTAACCTAAGGCCGATTCTCGATAAATCTAATATTTTAAAAATATTTGAACCACCTTTCTGTCAATTAACATAATTGCTTGATTTGGACCTTGTCTCCTATAGGTCAAAAATTCCTATCTTTTAGAAACAATTATGTTTAGATAATGAAACACGTAATTATATATTCCATGATCTTGGTTTCCGGGCTGCCTTCATGGTCGCAAACTCAGGTCGCACCTAAAACTGATTTTACAAAGATGTATTTACCGGTATGGCTGGAGGCCCGTGAGCACTGCTTAGCCGTGGCTCAGGCTATGCCCGAAGAGTTATATGCGTACAAACCGACGGAAGTTAGCAAAACCTTTGGTGAACAAATGGTGCACATTGCACATACAATTGAGTTGCTTACCAAGCGCTATGTACAAGGCATGGAAGTAGTGCCAAATACTCCGGATGCATCT
>JAOTYN010000182.1 GCA_029861825.1 Cyclobacteriaceae bacterium | reverse complement strand
TTACCTTTCTTTTTACAATAACTTTACCCCTGCAAGCTCAATTCAAGAACAAGCGTGAAAAAGCGGAATTGTCTATTGAAAACGCTACTGATGCCTTCGAATCTCTGGCCAATATGGAAGAGGGTGAAAGTATCCCGCAGGCCCTGATAGCCAAAGCGGAAGGTATCGTCATTTTTCCAGAAGCCTTGAAAGTTGCCATTGGTGTGGGCGGCCAGGGTGGCAGGGGGCTGGCCCTGGTGCGGCTGGAAGACGGGTCCTGGAGTAATCCCTATTTTGTGGGTATGGGAGAAGGTAACATCGGTGCACAAATAGGTGTGCAAAGCGCTGACATCGTGTTGTTGTTCCGGAACAAGAAGAATGTAATGAGTCTTGAAAAAGGTGATTTGGCTTTAGGTGGTGATGTGGGAATCGCTGCCGGACCTGTAGGCAGGAATTCTTCTGTCAGCACCGATGTGGGGTTCGACGCGGAGATTTATAGTTATAGCAAAAGCAAGGGGCTTTATGCAGGTATCAGCCTGGAGGGTACCGTGTTAAAAGCCAATAAAAAATTGAACGAGGAGTACTATGGCCGGGAGGGTAAAAATATGGAATCGGTGTTCCGGGCCACTAATCCTTACAATGAAAATGTCTCGAGCTTACAACAAGCCATTAAGAAAGCTTCACTGTAATCCTGGTCTAATTTAAAGAAAACAAAAAAGGGGGTGGTCACCCCCTTTTTTTGTTAGTGGCTTGGTTTATTGATTTATTAACGTCTAACGGACTTGTTTCTGTAATGCTGCAAATATAAAACGGTAGACAAAGCTGTCATGGTGATCAACAATACCAGTACGGCCATATCGCTGCCCAGTTGGTCCCAGGTAGGACTTGCACCCTGATAACCTGCCACCAGGAAGGTCACAAATGCTCCCAAAACTCCGAACATGGTAATAGCGAATAACAATAAACCACTCTCAACGGCGAATAGTGTATTTCTTTTTTCCAATTTCTGCTCCTTCAACATTTTGTGAAGGATCTCTTTCTCGATAGCAGCCCTTTTTACTTTGGACGTGGTATTATCCATGGTATCCAACGCAAGTTCCTTCAATAAGGACTTGATCTCAATGTCCCGCTGCTCTATCTCTTTTTCAATTAAAGTAACCATTTCTTTTATTATTTATATTTTTTATTTGAATAGTCAAATTTTCTTTCTTTGGACATGTATACTACTCAGAGAAAAAAAGTAACCATTTCGGTGAAAAATTTCACATGTAAGAAATCACCCCTACTTGCATTTTTTTGGATAAAACAGGCCCCTCGCGCTGATTTAGGGACAAAAACAAGGGATTTTAGAGTTAGAAAAGCGACAAGAAGTTTACTAAAAAATGCTCCCCACCATCAAAACTTACACCGAATTTGATACATAGAGACTTAGAAGCTAAACTGCCACTTCCGCTTTGATTCGAGGGTGCGGTTGATAATCCAGCAATTCAAAATCTGCGTATTTATAGTCAAATAAATCATCGACCTGCGGATTTAAGCGCATGGTTGGCAAAGGCCGGGTATCCCGGGATAGTTGTAAATGGGCTTGCTCCATATGATTGAGATACAAATGAGCATCACCTAAGGTATGTACAAAGGTACCGGGTTTCAAGCCGCTTACCTGTGCAATCATCAGGGTCAAAAGCGCATAAGAAGCAATATTGAAAGGTACCCCCAAAAAGACGTCGGCACTGCGTTGATAAAGCTGACAAGATAAGGCCCCTTCTGCTACATAGAACTGGAAGAACGCATGACAAG
Organism: Cyclobacteriaceae bacterium; assembly: GCA_029861825.1. Lineage (GTDB taxonomy): Bacteria > Bacteroidota > Bacteroidia > Cytophagales > Cyclobacteriaceae > JAJCYK01. The sequence continues at coordinate 6,308 of JAOTYN010000182.1, read as the reverse complement.
GGGGCAGCGCCATGTGCTCGAGATCACTCACATTCCAAGCATTGACTATTATTCGCCGGGAATCGGGATTGTGCTTGATTTGTTGCATTACCTGAGTGATCTGGTCAATGGTCGTGCCATCGGATTTAGGCCAGCTGCGCCATTGGTGTCCATAGACCGGACCTAAATTGCCCTGCTCATCTGCCCATTCATCCCAAATTCTCACACCGTTCTCTTTGAGGTAACCGATGTTAGTATCACCCTGCAGAAACCATAACAACTCATGAATAATGGATTTCAGATGCACTTTTTTGGTGGTAACCAAAGGGAATCCTTGATCCAGGGGAAAATGCATTTGATACCCAAACACACTAAGGGTACCGGTACCGGTTCGATCTTCTTTGCGCACACCTTCATCCAGTATGTGCTTCATAAGTTGATGATATTGCTTCATGGAGGGTAAAAAATTATGGTTTAGTAAAATTAAGATCCTCTCTGTAAAATACCAGTTGCCGACGCCATAATTTTATCATCGATAAAACTTTTTGTGGTATCTTCCCATTAATATTAAAAATCCGGATTGGCAATTCTACAGTAAAACAACCACATGTATAAATCCTACGCTAGAGTGGCTATTCTGTTACTGCTAATCGTCAGTGCCGCGGGCGTCTATTTTGCTACCGGGATCAAATTCGATTATGACTTCGAAAAATTCTTCCCTATTGGGGATGATGATTTGGAGTTTTACCTGCACTACCGCCAACAATTCGAAAACGATAATGACTATCTGCTGATTGCATTGCGGGATCCTTCTGGAGTTTTTAACCCTTCTTTTCTTAACCGGGTAGATTCATTTACCAGTATTTTGGAAGCGCTACCTATGGTGGACCAGGTGCGATCACCTACCAATGTCAAAGCACCTCTACGCACACCCATGGGATGGGTACCAGTGCCCTATTTGCATTTGGAAGAGCCATCCAGGCTAAAAGATGATAGTGCCCGCATTTACAAACAAGGCGACCTGGTAGGCCAACTGTTTTCCGAAGACGGCAAATCCCTTTCCCTGGTAATCAAACACCGGCAGAGCATCAAAAAAGCCGCTGCCGACAGCTTGATAGCCAGCGTGCAAACCGCCTTACATCAATTAGCACTTAAGGACGCCCACGTGGCCGGTAAGGCGCGGGCGCAACCCGTTTACCTGGAAATGATCCAAAACGAAATGACCATGTTCTTATCGGCTTCACTGGTTCTGATCATTCTATTCCTCAGTATCACCTATCGTGCCTTGTGGGCGGTGTTAGTACCTTTACTGGTGGTAGCCCTAGCTGGAATTTGGGTACTGGGTTTTATGGGATTCGTCCAGAAACCCCTGGATATTATGATGGTACTGTTACCTACCATAATTTTTGTGGTGGGGATGTCGGATGTAGTACATATTCTTACCCGGTACATCGAAGAATTACGTCAAGGGCGCAACAAGATAAAAGCCTTAAAGACTTCTTTCAAGGAGGTGGGTATCGCTACATTCCTTACCTCCCTGACTACCGGAGTGGGTTTTCTAGCGTTAATGACCAGTGCCATAGGCCCCATCCGGGACTTTGGCATTTATACGGCACTCGGTGTGCTTGTCGCCTACATTTTAGCATTTACCTTATTGCCATCGGTGCTGTTGTTTATCTCCACGCCCCATATCGTACAAGACATTTCCCGCAGACGCCGCTGGCAAAAATTCCTGGGCACCTGTTTGTCTTGGACACTGCGTAAACAAACATGGGTATTGGTAATATCTGCTCTAATTGTGACGCTGTCATACCTGGGAATTCAACAACTGCGCATAAACACTTTCCTGATCGACGATATTCCCCGTTCCGATCCCATGAGGGCTGACTTTATTTATTTTGACGAGGAGTTCGGGGGATCACGACCTTTTGAAATGGCTATTGAGGTGAAAGATCCCGACTTGACGGTTTTAGATTTTAAGGTTTTAAAAGAAGTAGAAAAGGTAGAACGATACCTAAGACAAGATTATGGCGCAGATCAACTGATATCTCCCTTAAACCTGGTACGCACCACCTATAGTGCGGTAAACGGAGCCCACAATGGTTACAGGGACTTTCCAGAAAACCAGCAAGAACTTAGAAAGCTTCAGCGTTATTTTAAGAACATATCCAGAATGCCGGAAATGAATCGCATCATTTCCTCCGATAAAACTAAAGCCAGATTTAGCGGACGTATGGGTGACATTGGCAGCTATCTCACTATTAGAAAAAATCAGCAATTAAAAAATTTCATCGAAGCCCGGATAGATCCGAGTATCGTTAGCTTCCGGGTAACCGGGACTTCATTACTCATCGATAAAAATACTGAGTACCTGGTAGAAAACATGGTAGTAGGGTTAGCCATCGCCTTTGGGGTAGTGGCGTTGATCGCCGGGCTCATGTTCAGGTCGTTTCGAATGATCCTGATCACCTTGATTCCCAACGTCATTCCTTTATTGATGGTAGCGGGAATCATGGGATTTTTGGGGATCACCCTAAAGCTCACCACCAGCGTGATATTCACGGTAGCCTTTGGTATTGCTGTTGATGATACCATCCATTTTATTAGTAAATTCAAAATGGAGATGGACAAAGGCCGATCCAAGATGTATGCTATAAAAAGAACCTATTTTTCCACAGGAAAAGCAATTGTGATTACCACCCTGATCCTGATAAGTGGATTTTTAACCTTGCTGCTTTCGTCATTCGGCGGTACTTTTTATATCGGACTGTTTGTTGGATTAACCTTACTGTTTGCTTTGATCGTGGACTTAACTTTGTTGCCGGTCTTGATTCTATTGTTTTATAAACCATGAGGTTCACAACCTTAATATTGATCACTTACTTGCTAGCGGGAAACCTGCAAAAAGCAGAAGGCCAGGATTTTGCTGAGATCAGGGGCGTGAATTTTGTGGCGCCACGCCACTCCATTCAACAGCAAGAAATGGCGCCAATAAGTGCTGTTGGTGCCAACTATGTAGGTATAGTACCTTATGCATTCTCTTATCCCGATCAGCCACAAGTGATCTTTGATACCAGCCGACAGTGGTGGGGTGAACGTACGGAGGGCGCCATTGCCACCATGCAGTATGCCCGCAATCTGGGGTTGAATATTATGTTAAAACCCCATGTATGGATCTTCAGGCAGGGCTGGCCAGGGGACTTCCAGCTGCGCACAGAATCACAATGGAAGCAATGGGAAGACCAGTATCGAGAATATATTCTTAGCTATGCTCAGATAGCTCAGGATCTTAATGTGGAGATCTTTTGCCTGGGGACTGAATTTCGCAAAGCCGCTGTGCAGCGGCATCAATTCTGGGTCAGACTAATAGCCGATGTGAAAAAAATATATAAGGGCAAGGTGACTTATGCGGCTAATTGGGACAACTATCAAAATATCAAGTTTTGGAACTACTTGGACTTCATTGGGATCGACGCTTACTTCCCTTTAACGGAAAATGCTGATCCTGCAATAAATGAACTTAAAGCTGCCTGGATTTTCAGGTCTAAGGAGCTTCAAAAATTCTCTAAAAGATGGTCAAAACCCATTTTGTTTACTGAATACGGTTATCAAAGTATGGATCACGGAGCCAGCTCTCATTGGGACTTAGATTCCAAACAACTTAACATAAACCTCGATTTGCAAAAGAAGGCCTATAGGGCATTGTTTGAAACCATCTGGAGCAAAAGCTGGTTTGCCGGGGGATTTCTTTGGAAATGGCACTCCCGCCATTACCAGTCGGGTGGTTCACAAAACAAATCCTGGACTCCTCAAAATAAGCCTGCTCAGGAAATAATCGAGAATTTTTATCGGAACAGATAGTGGGGGCTGTAAAAAGCACACTATTCCCTGGTACATTTTGAGCTGCGCACGGTCTTAGAAAGAAAGGTCCCCTGTTCCATGGATTACTCTGATTTCCTTGCTGAGGATTTCGTAGCCCACGAATCCTTTCAAAATTGGTATTTTCAAAGAGATCAAAATGATATTGATTTTTGGGATCAATGGATTAAACTCCATCCTCACCGCCGTAAACATATTAGCGAGGCTCTTTTGATATTGGATAATTTTAGTGAATCCACTCAGGAGGTTGTTAATAACCAGGCCAATAGCTCATGGGCTAATCTTCTGGACCTTCTTGATGAAAACCGGCCTGATGTGAAAAGCAGCATGAGATCCAAGGAATTCTACTATCTCACCAGGGTTGCTGCCTTTTTAATCTTAGTGGCAGTATCTGCTATTTTCTGGATATCCCTGAAATCATCACAAATAGTTCATCGTACAGATTTCGGTGAAACTAAGAGCATCACACTCCCTGATAATTCAGTGGTAACCTTAAATTCAAATTCTAAATTAACTTTTCCCAAATCCTTTGTAAACCAAGGCATCCGGTCAGTGTGGTTGGAAGGAGAGGCCTTTTTCTCGGTGGTTCATACTGAAATCCCACAGCGGTTTCTGGTACATACTCCCGATCAGGTGGTGGTAGAAGTTTTAGGAACGGAGTTTAATGTAAAGTCCCGGCAGAACGGCACCAAGATAGTACTGAATTCCGGTAAAATTTTACTTGACTTGAAAAACGAAGGAGAGAAAATCACTATGCGACCGGGTGAGTTGGTGTCAATTCCAGAAAGCAACTCGAGCTTTCAAAAGTCTACCGTCAACACCGATCTCTACACATCCTGGAAGTGTAGAGTATTAGTGTTCGACAACACCCCGTTACAAGAAATCACCGATATCTTAGAAGAAAATTACGGGCTACAGGTAACTGTAGCCGATGCTTCGCTACTGAACCTGAAAGTTTCCGGTTCAGTGCCCTCAGACAATATTAAACTTTTAATGGAAGGCTTAGCTGAATCATTTGGGCTTACCATTATACACGAACAAAATCACGTGAAAATTTCGGAAAGAGTTAACTAGACATACTAAACCTATCGTCATGAAACGATTGATACCCTTAGCTTTTATTATTTTGACCTTGGGCATTTGGAGTGTACCATGTCATTCCCAATATGCCTCTACTGTCGCTTATGAATTCGGCGACCAAGAAAAATCCAAATATCTAAAAGATATACTAACGGAATTGGAATCAAAATACCAGGTTTCAATTCTATACAACAGCGAGTTAGTGGGACGGACCATGGTGATGGAGCCCTCTTCCGAAGTGGTGCTCTTGGACGAAACATTGCAGGGTTTATTGGAGCCAAATGGTTTGAAATTCAAAAAGATCAAACAGGATTTCTATATCATTAAAAGCGCAGATCCGGACAAAATTGAACCGGTAATGCAAAAAAACGTCCAGTATACTCGCAGTGAGACCAGCAGTAGGGTCAATATTGGGAAGTTACAGCCCTTGCCTACAAATTTGTATAGTACCCCCATTGCCATCGATGTATCCGGGAAAATCACCGATAGTGAATCTGGCGAGTCCCTGCCGGGAGTCAGTGTGGTAGTAAAGGGTACCACTCAAGGGACCATCACTGATACCGACGGCAATTACAGGATCAACGTGGATGAAGAGGCTATACTAGTATTCAGCTTTGTGGGCTACAAGTCCCAGGAAGTAGCAGTCTCTAACCGTTCCACTATTAATGTACAAATGGAAAGCGACATCACTGCCCTGTCAGAGGTGGTGGTGATTGGTTATGGAACTCAGCAGAGAAGGGACATTACTGGATCTATAGCCTCCATTTCTTCTCAGGATATCGCCGCAATTCCCGTGGCCAGTTTTGAAAATGCCATACAAGGACAGCTGGCGGGAGTACAGGTATCTGAGACCAGCGGAGAACCCGGGGCAGGGCCCACCATTCGGGTCAGAGGTTTAGGATCAATTAGCGCCGGTAACGAGCCCTTGTATGTGGTGGACGGCTTCCCTATTTCCAAAAATGTGGACCTAGGGGTTCAGGGAGATCTATTTCGAAGACGCGCGGCCTTCCGTCCTCCCACTTCAAACCCCTTATCTACCATAAACCCTAATGATATTGAGTCCATTGAAGTATTAAAGGATGCTTCATCTGCCGCTATATATGGATCCAGGGGCTCTAACGGGGTAATTCTCATTACTACAAAAAAAGGCCGGAGAGAGGGCAAACCCACCATAAATTTCGATGTTTTTGGAGGAGTGCAATCCGTGGCCAACAAAATTGACCTTATGAATTCACAGGAGTTAACCTCCTATGTAACCGATGCCAGGAACAATGCTTACCTGCAGAATGTACCTGGAGCAGATATTAACGATTCAAATGCTCAAAGAAATCAAACAGCTTTGGATGCCGGATTATCCCCTAATGCTAACT
>JAOTYN010000597.1 GCA_029861825.1 Cyclobacteriaceae bacterium | reverse complement strand
CTGTTGCCCGCCCCCTGGAGTGGCCTGTCCACCTACAGTCGTTCCGCCCTCTTCAATAGCAAGCACCGCCCCGTTGACCAGCTCATTAGGATTGCCTCCCGGGCCCCAGAAAACCACTATCTCCGCCCCTGCGATCGGATTCGGGTCAAGCATGGGTGTAGGGGGTGGTCCTGGATCGGGTTGGACAATTTCTTTCGGCACCGATTCATCACTCTCGTCATCACATAATGTTTGATCCAGGTAGATACGAGCACCATCCATCAAAGAGGGCACTCCTACATATCCAAAGTCTTTTTGATTGGCAATGATTACCGGTGGGTCGAACCCTCCGGCCCCGTCGGGATTCTCGGCAAAGACCCTCACTGTGGCGCCAGGTACATAATCAGCCAACCCTACCGCACGTCCACACTCTAACAATGGTATTCGGCTGATCCGGGGGCGCGGCAGACCGGTGGGATAGTCTTCCAGGTAGCTAGTTACCGTTACCGTATTGGATGGGTCGCTGGTGCCTGCTTCAAAGGTCTGGGTAACCTGGACCATTTGTCCAGCAGTGAATTTAAAGCCCACATCGATCGGCTGGCCGTCCATAATTTCACCGGTGGCCGTCATTACTGGGCTGCCATCAACCAACACCTCCAATGTAGCCTTAAAAACAAAGTCTTTTACCACTACCGTGCTGGCACACTCATAGATTGGCTTTTGTAAGGTGGGGGGAGAGACAAACTCCCTATTTTCGTCTAGATCAGGAGTGGGTATCTCATTCTCTTCCAGCTCTTCTTGGGAACCGGTGTCGTCTTCGCAGGCAGGAAAAAGCGCCAACCCAAAGCACAAGATAAATGCGGCAATAATTCTAAGTATCAGATGAAATTTTCCCATAGCCGGTCTGCCTTAGTCTGTTATTTGAGAAATACAATGGCCCGAAATTTGGCCGGTTTGGAACCTTGGCGATTGTCAATAGTGATGGATTCCCCCTCGGCAACGGTCAAAGTAGCTCCTAAACCTTTAAGTCCGTCTTGATTGATCCTAATGCCTTCCTCACCCGATATCACCTGTATCTGAGCCGCGCCAGGTAACACGGCGCTTCCGGTAGTTTTTCCCGGACCGACATTAATGTCCATGACCTGAATCAGAGGATTTTCGGGATCCCCTATGATATGTGATTCCCGGGAGTAAAGATTATCGGCCAACTGCTTGAACTGCCCCTGGACCTTTTGCCAGCGAGAGTCAAGGGATTTTTCCGGTGCTATTTCCAAGTATTCCTTGCCTAGTAAATAGGTCCTCAAAATGGCAGAATCGTCGTCGGTGTTGAGATTCAATTTTTCCCCCGGTTGCAGGACCCAAAACTCACTGACGCGCCGTTCTTTTCGGTCCTCGTGTCCCGATGTATATAACTCGCCTCCCCGTAACTGAACCAGCAATAAACCTTCAAAACGAAGCTCCAGATCCTCTATAGTTTGACCACCATCGACAATAAATTCTTCTACTAAAAGGGGGATGTTACGTTTAGTGTCGTTTTGAGAAAAGATTATCTCTCCGTCAAAAAGAGTGGTACGTTCGTATTGGTCGGTTTTCTGCCCTTGCACGTTGGTGCAGGTAAATAGCAGGAATGCCGCTGCAATCAATCTGCTGTTGCTGGCCATGGGAGAGGCTTTAATTAGCAATAAGTTACAATTTCTGTCCGGGTTAATCAATCCCCATAAATGGCTATATGGCAGCCAATCTTTGCCCCACTTTATATGCTTAAACAGAATCTATTTGATCTCATCAAGCTCACAGAGCCCTCATCCCTTCTTTTTCTCTTTTCACCCCTGCTACACTTTTTTTCAATTCACGGCAACTCTTTTTAATATGCCTATCTGTCTCCTTTCCTTTTCACCCCTATCTACATTGGACCTAGCCAACCTCACTCCTTTATACTCCCATCAAACCGAAACCCTGCCGATCAATAATCTTCACTTTTTTAAAATTTTTATGATTGGGTTTGATCAGATAATTCTTTTCATCAGGAATAATGGAGGAAGGTACTTGAAGCACCATTGAAGCAGTGAAGTTGATCTAATTACTGGCTTGAAGCTGCAATAGATTACTCATATCTTATTCCTCATAGCAAATAGCTACTACCGAAGAATCAAAAGCATTTTTTGGCATAGCCCCTTACCGGATTAGC
>JAOTYN010000181.1 GCA_029861825.1 Cyclobacteriaceae bacterium | reverse complement strand
TTTGAGGCCTGCTTTTTCAAATGAGCGTAAGCTTTGCTGGAAAAAATTTACCGCTTTGCTGTAATCTCTACGGTCCGAATAGTATGAGCCTAGAGCGCTTTGACAAAGGCCCACTCCCCGGGCATCACCCAGTTGTTCTCTGATCTCCAGCGAACTTTTCCAAAGTTGTTCCGCTTCCTGTCCACTTCCCGTTTCCAACTCGTCAATAGCCATATTGTACATAGTCCTGGCTACCTGAAATTGGTTGTTTCGACTTTTCCAAAGATCCAAAGACTCTTGATAGTAGACTCTGGCGGAGTCAAATTCATAAAGCTGAGAATAGACTGTGGCCAGATTATTGGTTATTTGACCCAACATTTCCGGATGGTTGATCTTTTCAACTACATTTTTGGCCTTTACAAAATACTCCTTGGCCTTGCTCAACTCCCCTTGATAGACATGCAGAATAGCCATATTTTGAAAGGCACTGGTTTCTAATACCGTATCCTTAATGACCCTGGAGTCATCGAGCACCTCTTCATAAATTTCCATGGCTTTTGCCGCGTCCCCTGTAATATCATATATGATCCCTATGTTCAGCTTATACTGTACCGGCTCTCTTTTTAGAGTGCTGTTTTCAGCTAAGGAAAGTGCTTGCTGATAGTATTTTAAGGCTGAGGAATAGTCCGATTGTCCTGAGCTGATAGCTCCAAAATGGAATAAAGCAGAGGCCTCCCCTTTTACGTAGTTTATAGATCGGCTTAGGTCCAGGGCTTGTTGTGCATAACCTTGCGCTTTTTCCGGATTGGAATTACGAAATACGCCACTAAGTGAGAGCATAGCATCCGCTTTAACGCTATCCAGTGTGGCTGTATTTAAATTCTGTAGAAGGCTATCGACCAACTCTGGTGTTTGGGCATAGTTTTGAGTAATGGAAAGCACTATAGCCAATCCGCTAATCAGGATATGTTTTTTCATCAATGCGGGCTTATGTTCACCAGTAGCTTCTTTAGCTAATTTAATGATCCCTGGGTTGATTCTTAACTATTTATTGGGAGATCTTATGGCAGTTGGTCTAAAATCTCTGAGGATTGGTCCTGATAGGAACCACTGGTATTTTGAATTTCGCGGAAAACCCTTTGGGCATTCTCAATGTCCTCTGCCTTGAGATAGGCCAAACCCAGATACCATTGAGCAGGCTCTTGCAGCACACTGGCAGGTCCTGAAATTACTTTTTCAATATTTTCAATAGCTTTTAATGGCTGGTCTGCGGCTAGATAGCTAAGTCCCAAATAGAAAACCAAGGCAGTTTGGCTGGACGGATCCTTGATCTCTTCCTGGAAGGCAGTTATGGCCTCCTGATAGCGTCCGCGTTCATATAAAGACATGGCGTCCATCTCGGTTTTCTCACCGGAACGCTCACCGCTGGTCAATACATTATAATAGGGTCGATAGTATTCATCAAACAGCTCCTGGGAACTGGGATCGCTAAAGAACAATAAATATCCTGACACCGCGATCAATACTACCGATGCAGCCATGGCCCACCACCTCCGTTTGCTTATTGAGGCGCTCCTGACCTGTTTAGGCCGTTTTGCCTGATCCTCCGCTTTCAGTTTTTGCTTAAGCTTACCACGGTAAAAAACCGTCATAGATTCTACCAATTCCTTTTGCTGAGTAAATTCCCGGGCATATTCGGGGTCTGAGGCGATCATTTTATCGATCTCCTGCTTGCGCTGGCTACTGAGTTTATCCTGTAGATAATCTCTTACTTCGTCGATATCAATATTATAGTCGCTCACCTATTAAAGATCTTCAGGTCCGTAATGTTCCTTAACCCTCTTTCGCAGCTCATTTATGCAGCGCAGTTTTTGTGATTTCACCACATTGGCGTTCTTGTATTGCAGATTGTTGGCAATAGCCTCCATTGAAAACGAATCGTAAAAGTAAAGCTTAAGAATTGAATAACAGGGCTCGCCCATCTTTTCCAAATGGGCAATAATAACACCATGCCGTTGATTTACTTCTATTTCCTGCTCGGCAAGGTTGAAGGTCTCCACTTCATCAGTGGGGTCTGCGCCATGATCAAATCTTTGATCATACTTGATGCGGTTGATAATCATGTTCTTTCCAATTGCGAATAAGTAGGTCTTGAGTTGGTAGTTGATCTTATCCAGCTTTCCCTTTTTTACATTCTCATAAAAGCTGATAACCACTTCCTGAAAGACATCCAGAGCATCTTCTTCATCTAATTGGTAGCGGAACCCCGACCAACGGATGAAATCGTTTTTATAGGTGTTATACAGTTCCACCACGGCCTGTTCCTTACCATTCTTAATGCCCGAAATGACATCCTCCTTCAAGAGCTTTTCATTTAGTAAAACCTACTTCTAAAAAGTAAACGAAACTGAAAAAATACCGCCGTTAACCAGCTGTAATTTAACTTTTTTAATAAAAAATAGAAAAAAAATGGTGTGCGCTGTTTACTCCCGGGTCTAAATGTTGACTAAACCCTAGAAAGACCAAAGTGTCTAGAATTCAACTTTTAAGAACCATAAACTTTATCACTATGAAATCTATGCTTATCATCTTTACAGCGCTGGTACTGTGGGCTGCACCTGTTACGGCTCAGGATCAGATCGGGATAAAAGGAGGATTGAATTTTACTAACTACGGCGGTGAAGTGTCGGACAATAAAATGAAGATGGGCCTGCATTTGGGTGCCTTTGTCAATTTTAATATTATCGATCAGCTTTACATCCAGCCCGAATTATTGTATTCACTACAAGGAGCTCACTTTGAAAACTCCTCCAGTAACCTGGATTATAACGAACACCTGCACTATATCAACATACCCGTGCTGGCTCGTTACTTTTTGACAGAAAATATCTCTGTACATGCCGGGCCATATATCGGCATCAAATTCGCCGGGCAAGCAAAAGGTACCTATTTCGGAAGCGAGATCGATCGCGATATCGATGAACATCGCTCATTAAAATCCTTTGACTGGGGTATCGCCGCAGGTATTGCTTATCAACTTATGAATCGAGTAAACATTGGGGCCAGAGTACAATTTGGCATTTACAATATTTCAGATATGCCCAGCTTCGGCGGCGGTGGCGGTGACGGTATCGAACCCGAGTACAACTACGACAGCAAGTTGAGCAACAGAGTAGTTCAAGTTTATGTGGGTATCCCTTTAAAGAACTAAGTCATGAGATTATTGATCAATATTTTTTGCTTGGGAATACTTACCCTGGCCACAGCTAGTTGCTGTGTGCTAAAAATGGATAATGTGACGGCAGAAGCCACGGCCGCGGCCGGAGGGGCTTGTGTATTAACTGAAGACGGTGGCGATCCCATCTTGGGAATTCAAGTGGGGAACTACTTTGTTTTAGAACCGGGCGCTTGCACTGGTGACTTAAGTTTCGGAGCTGGTCTGCTCTACTCTCGTCGAGGTTTTACCGACAGTAATGAGTATGAAGAAGGAGGAGATGGGATGGAACCCATGTCCTATTCCAGCGAGACTACCCTAAGTACTCATTATTTGGATATTCCGGTGATAGCCAGAATGCCCATAACCGGAGGATTAAGTGCCTATGCAGGGCCGCAAGCATCTATTTTACTGGGCGCTAAAAGAACTTATGAGGTCAACGGGCAGGAAGCCGGCAGCGAAAAAGGTACCGATGGACTAAACGGGTTGGACTTAGGCTTTACCGTGGGAGTAAAATATGAATTAAATAATGGTCTGCAGTTAGGTTTAGGGCTCGATCAGGGACTAAGAGATGTGTATAAGTCTGAATATGGTTCCAGTAAATCTAAGAATCAAGTAATCAAGGCTACAGTAGGGCTTAATATCAACAAATTTAAAAATCGTTAATCTATGAAACTTTTAAGCATTTTTTTTGTTCTAATCACCTTTCACACCATGGCAGCTCAAGATAATGTAGTGGTAAATAAGCAGCGTCTATCGGCGCAAATCGTTCAGGAGTTCCAAACATATTATGGCATTGCTATGCAAAATGGTGATTACTGGTATGATAAATACAGTGGAGCCTGGGGATACACCGGTGGCCCTGCAATAGGCCTATTATTACCCGGTATGAATCTTGGCGGAGAACTGCAAGTTAATGCCAGCAACGGTAATACCAGTGTTTTTATCAACGGCAGAGAGCTGCACCTGATGGACGTGCTGGGATTACAACAACTTATAGGTCCGGTACTCCCAGGACGTTATTGGTTGGACGGATATGGCAATGCCGGCTATGAAGGCGGACCAGCCCTGGTTAATCTCTGGCAATTAGCTCAAAACAGTCAAGCTAGTCAAGGGAGTCAAGGTGGTAGTACTTTCTATCGCAATTCCTACACCGGTATCGGAGCTGGTAGCTCTGGGGGTACCAGCTATGTGATGGGCAAGGACTGGAGCGTAATAGTAGGTAACTAAATTTAAATTGAATTGAAACACCTTAAAGTTGAATTCATTAGCTTTTTAAGGTTTATGGAAGGCTGTTTGTTGCAAACAGCCTTTTTTATAGGTTTTGCAGATAACCCATTAATTCCATTAACCAAGCAATGCCCACATGTACGATGATACCACCGTAAATATTGCGGGTATTATAGGTGATCACCCCTAGAATATAACCCCCAAATACTGAACTGATAGTTTCCGGCAGAGGTTTCCCAAAATGTAAGAAGGCATACGCCGGAACCATCGCCAATACCGCATACGGACCCAAAGTACGGGTAAAAGCCAAGATCAGGTATCCCCTAAAGAACAGCTCCACCCCAATAAAATTTGAACCATATGCGCTTTCATACATCAAAACCGGAACATAAAAAGGTAATTCATGAGCATGGGCGTACTGGACACCACCGGATACTGCATATCGTGGGTAATAACCACTTAAATCTCCCATAAATGACCCTAGAATAATGAACATGCTGGCTACCGCCAATAACTTAAAATATGGTCCCAGTTTAGTTTTACCAAGCCTTAATCCATAGAAGGTCTTTAATGGGTCTTTGGGTTGTTCGTATAGCCAGTAAAAAATCAATAGCGGCAATACCAGGGTCAAAAGAGATGTCGCCTTGGAAAGAATGCGAAAATAGAAATAAAAATCTACCCTGTTTAAATGGTCGATCCATGAAGCAAATCCTGTGAAAGACCGGTCAAAACCCAAAATGGCAAATCCCACCAGAGTACAGATCCAGAAATCCCTGCTGGTAATCCAGTGGCGCCGGAATTTGGCAGCATATAGAATACCGCAGACCACCAGAAAAGGCATCAGCATAAATAGGAACATGGCCAGCCATTTTACCCAGAATGATCCCAGTGATCGGATATAGGTATCCTGAAAGTCAAATAGATAATTAAGCGTTATGGATATTACCAACAGTATGGCTACAGAAAGATATAAGCGAAGATTCCAGGTCTCCCTGACAAAAGCCACTAACATGTCCCATATCTGTCGCATCGCCTGCTAATATAGGAATTAACTGCTTTCCATTAACTTCCTTAAACCGCAGGCTGCAATTTGCGTATAAATAGATAACGACAATTGTCGTTATGATAAAATCGTGTAACTTTACAATATGGACATTGCAATAAATCACCCTTATTCTCACCAACTGGAAGGCATAAGAAAGTTATTGGGGGGCACTAAATTTCGTCGAAAGCCCCTAAGCAATCCCCTGGATTTGGTGGATGCCATCAACAAGGGCATTACCAAGGAATCTTTCTATATTTTTCAAAAGAAAATAGACATTCCGTTGTACAGGATCTGTCAGTTATTACCAGTAGATCCCCGCACCTTACAACGCTACAGTTTAAAGCAGAGGCTAAGCCCCAACCTCAGCTCCCTGATCGTAGAATTAGTAGAATTATTTTACCAAGGAGAAGAGACGTTCGGGGATATGGAACAATTCAAGGCCTGGCTGCAGGTACCTAATCCCACACTTGGAGAAAAGCCTCCCTTTGAATTATTAAATCATTCACAGGGCATTCAATTAGTTTCTGACGCTCTCGGTCGTATCGCTCATGGCCTGGTTGCTTAATGCGACTTTACCGACTATCCAACCCCCGGTATGCCCATGATTTGAGAGGCATGGGCGCCAAGAAATATGGAGCTAGATGGAATAGTAAGGGAGTAGCCATGCTTTACACGGCCCCTGATCCTGCCACTTGTATGATCGAGTTTATGGTACACATCCAGGAACCTAAACTTTTTCCCAACAATCAGGTTTTGGTAGAAATTTCAATACCCGAAACCCTAGCTAGCGCAAAACGCCTCACCACCCGCTCATTACCAGCTAATTGGGATGCGATCCCAGGGCCCTATGCTTTAAGGAATTTCGGGGATCGCTTTGTAGAAAACGGCAAGTACCTCATGTTGTCTGTACCCAGCGTTCCAGTGCCTAAGGCTCGTAATTACCTATTAAATCCATTGCATGTCAATTTCAAACATGTATCGGTCAAAGAAATACGATCCTACCCCTTTGAAGAAAGACTGATGAAGCTGATCCGTTAAGCTGGCTTGCTAATTCCATTAGAAATAACAAAATTGGGCACATGCGCTGGATCCTTCTAATTTGGGTAATTTCCGCCTGTGCCCCTACGGTCACCAATGAGCCGGAAGCAGCCCCGCCCAATATAGTTTTCATCATGACCGATGATCATGCTAAAAATGCCATGAGCCTGTATGGCAGTGACTTGATCAGTACCCCCAATCTGGACCGCATCGGACGGGAAGGGATTGTATTTAACCGGTCCTTTGTAACCAACTCCATATGCGGACCCAGCCGGGCGGTCTTTCTGACGGGAAAATACAGTCATATTAATGGATTTCGGGATAATAGCGATCAGTTCGACGGCTCACAAATGACCTATCCCAAAATCCTTCAACAACACGGCTATTACACAGCAATGGTGGGTAAGTGGCATCTTAAAAGCGTGCCCCAGGGTTTTGACTATTGGAATGTACTCATAGGTCAAGGAGATTATTACAATCCGACTATGGCTTCTATGGGCGATACCATCGACCATACCGGCTACAGTACCACCGTGATTACCGATCTGGCCTTGAGTGCTTTGCAAAATCGCATTCCCGGAAATAAGCCGTTCTGTTTAATGGTGCACCACAAAGCACCACATCGCAACTGGATGCCGGATTCTGCTCATTTAGCATTGGGCGAACAGACCTACACACTTCCAGACAATTTCTATGATCAATATCAGGACCGGCCCGCTGCCGCGGATCAGGATCAATCCATTAAGGATATGTTCATGTCATCGGATATGAAACTGGATCCGGAGCGCGTACAGGAAACCGGCAGTGGAGGAGCCCAACCTGGCTACGATGCCCTGAAAAATTGGCGTAGCACCTTGGATAGAATGACCAGTGAGCAAATGAAATTTTGGGACGATTATTACGGCCCCATTAGCGAGGACTTTTTTAAACGGGAGCTCAAGGGCCAGGAACTGGTGGAATGGAAGTTTCAGCGTTACTTGAATGACTACCTTAAGTGCATCATGAGTGTAGACGATAATGTCGGCAGGTTATTGGACTACCTGGAACAGCAGGGTCTGATGGACAATACGCTGATCGTTTACACATCCGATCAGGGGTTTTACCTGGGGGAGCATGGATGGTACGACAAACGTTTTATGTACGAGGAAAGTTTTAGCATGCCCTTGGTTATGCGCTATCCTCCCCTGATAGAAGCAGGTTCCATTGACGACAACCTGGTATTGAACCTTGACTTCGCTCCTACCCTTATGGAACTTTTAGGGATTGAAACTAATGAGCCCTGGCAAGGAAAATCACTGTTGCCCCTTATGAAAGGCTCTCAAACTGAGGAATTCCGCGATGGCATCTACTATCACTACTACGAATATCCCCATGGATGGCACCGGGTAAAACGTCATTACGGCATCCGAACCTCACGATTTAAGCTCATTCATTTCTACAATGACATCGATCATTGGGAACTGTATGATTTACAGAATGATCCCCAGGAAATGGTCAATATCTACCAGCAGGCTGATCCTAAATTGGTGGCTGATTTGAAAAGAAAATTGTTGCAGCTTCAGCAACAGTATGAGGATCAGGAGACCTTGTAAAAATGAAGCCCGCCAGATCACAAAATCCGGCA
>JAOTYN010000596.1 GCA_029861825.1 Cyclobacteriaceae bacterium | reverse complement strand
AAGCTGTGAAATTAGCAGAAATGTCCGATGTTGTTGTCCTAGTACTGGGAGAAGATTGCTTCCAATCGGGAGAGGGCAGAAGTCAAGTAGATATTGCCTTAAAAGGAACTCAGGAAGATCTGTTACGGGAGATCTTAAAAGTGAATAAGAGTGTGGTGGCAGTGTTGATGAACGGTCGCCCTTTGGCTATCCCCTATGTGGCAAAAAACGTACCCGCTGTGGTTGAATCATGGTACCTGGGTTCCGAAATGGGCCATGCGGTGGCGGATGTTCTTTTTGGAGACTACAACCCCTCCGGGAAGTTACCCGCCTCTTTTCCCTATCACGTAGGACAGGAACCGTTGGTATACTATAAGAAAAATAGCGGAAGGCCGGTTCCCAACGAATTTGATGCGGGAATGGTATTTTGGGAGCATTACACGGATTCACCTAAAGAGGCCCTATTCCCCTTTGGACATGGCCTCAGCTACTCCACGTTTGAATATTCTAATCTGGAGTTAAGCGTTGTTGATAAGGGGGTAAATGTCAGTGTGAGCGTAACCAACACCTCAGATACAAAAGGCACTGAAACTGTGCAAGTTTATATTCGTGATATCTATGCCTCGGAAACTCGTCCGGCCAAAGAATTGGTGGATTTTAAAAAAGTGACCATTGCAGCCGGAGAAACCATCACTGCTACTTTCACCCTGGATGAAGATGATCTGGGATTCTACCACTCAGATTATCGCTTCTTTGCCGAAGACGGGGAGTTCAAGATTATGGTAGGAGGCAATTCTGCAGATCTTATGGAGACCACCATTGAACTGACCTTCTAATTATTCTTGAAGGGACCTGGATGATATATATCTCAAGTTCAGTTGCCAAGTCATCACCGTAAAAGTAAGCGATCGCTTTGTCTGGCCTGACATCAAAACCAATCGATGTGGTTTTCATTCCATCGGCTATTTCCCGGCACCTTATTCTAGGGAGGAGTTATCCATGATGACGGCTCGGATTTTCCTCAGTCTTTAGAATGATCAGGTTTCTCCAACTCCTCGAGGTACCGCAAGGTTTTTTCCGCCGCTTCCTCATCAATAATACTTATGGCCACTCCTACGTGCACCAATACATAGTCATGTACTCTTGCTTCAGGCACCATACTGATATTTATCTGCTTGATAATACCACCAAACGAAACCGTGGCACTACGCAGGTAGGGCTCGTCGTTATGCTGTATCTCAATTAGTCTACCGGGTATGGCCAAACACATTTTTGCGATTTTAATGAGGTACTTTTACATGATGGCTTAGCCAATCGTACCACTCCACTATGTTGGTTGCTTTGGTGGTAGACATCTCCATGAATTTCAGGCTAGGGTTTACCCGTAGGGCGTAAGCCTTTGCACGCTCCACATCAAAGTCCACATAGGGCAGTAGATCAATTTTATTGATCAAACAAAGCTGACTGGTCGCGAACATATTGGGATACTTGAGTGGTTTATCTTCTCCTTCAGTCACACTCATGATCACTACTCGGTGTGTTTCACCCAGATCAAATAACGCAGGACATACCAGATTACCTACATTTTCGATTATAACCAAACTATGCTCCACTGGCTCTAGCTCGTGAAGCGCTCGATGAATCATTTCAGCATCTAGGTGACAGCCATTACCGGTGTTTATCTGTACCACCGGAGTGCCTTTGCGCCTGATTCTATCAGCATCATTTGTACTTTGTTGGTCCCCCTCGATCACGTATATGGGTATGTCGTCCGAAAAGTCTATGGTCCTTTCGAGTAGCGAAGTTTTACCCGATCCCGGCGAGCTCACCAGGTTAATGGAGAATATTTTCTTGGCCTCAAAATAACCTCGATTGCGCTCAGCCCGAAGGTTATTTTCTTGTAGGATGTCCTTTTCTAAATTGATTTCCCGCTGCTTTGAAAGGTCAAGGGGATTGGTCAATAGGTCTTGATGTGTATGATCGGAACAACCGCATGTTGCACACATAGTATTTAGTTTTAAATTATGTTCATCGATTTAATTTTCAACTCATTACCTTCGTAAAGGTGATGAATGAACGAACCACATTGAGGGCAAGGATCGTAAGGCCGGCGCTTGGTAAAACTAGTTGAGCACTGTCCGCACTTAGCTCTTGCCTTTCGGTGAATAACTTTAAGATCCGTAAATTCCAACACGGAAT
>JAOTYN010000180.1 GCA_029861825.1 Cyclobacteriaceae bacterium | reverse complement strand
GTTGATACTCATCCGTGAACTTCTCCAGATAAGGCTCCAGATATAGGGACGCAAGGTCCCACCAGGGATTTTGGGAAAGATATTTCACCTCCCTTTCATTGAAACCCATGGTCTTCAGAACCATGGGATCAGCCAGCATCTCTTCACTGTAGAACCTGCCTTCAATCTGCCGCAGTTCCTGTTTGCGTCGGGGATAAGGCAAAACGGTCAGGTTGAATTCCCGGGTATATTCCCAGAATCTTTCATAACCGGGCTTGGTAATATGTTCCGCTCCATAATCGGCGTAGAGCCCGTCATCCAGCTCCTCACTGCTACTCATTACATGACCTCCCGGACGCCCGGACGCCTCCAGCAGCGTAACTTCATGGCCTAACTTCATCAATTCATAGGCACAACACAATCCACCGATGCCCCCTCCTGCTACCACCACCTTTTTTTTGTTTCCGGAGGTTGACTGGGATTCAACATCACACTGTATCAGGGAAGAACCCATCACAGCCGCTCCTGCCACTGAGGCAGTTTTGATAAAATCTCTCCTTTTTATGGCTTTCATGAGTGTTTTAAGATAGTTACCCTTTTTCTAATGGCTATGGATAAATATAGGCATTTGTATCATACGGTGCATTTGATCAGGCGCACTTCCGCATAATTGAGGGGTTTTTGACAATTCAACTGTTCTTGCTAATTTGTTACTACCAGCAAATACCATCCAGCTTAATTGGAACAGCGCATTTTCAACAGCCTAACCCCCTTTGACCATGGAAACTTTACACCGCAATACCAAAATCAGCCTCGGTTATGTAGCAGGGTATCTTATCATGGGTGGACTACTGTTCCTGTGGGTACCTCAGACGGCCCTGAAAATTTTTCAATCCAGTGGTCAATATGATGATATCATGATACGGGTGGTTGGGCTTATGATGTTAGGTTTGGCCATAGTAGTGATCCAGGTCATCCGTCTCAACTTGATACAGGAATTTTATCCAACCACTCTCATGCTGCGGATGTTCTTAACCGCAGGCATGATCGGGTTGTACTTCTATTCTGGAGATATCATGTTTTTGATCATCTCCGGAATCATCGTCCTGGGAATGATAATGACCGTTTATTTTTATTTGCGGGATGAGAGGTCTCAGGGACCTGCATGATCTAAAAAGATGGTTTCCAGACCCTGACTTAAACAGGTCAAAGGGGCTCTTGCATCCAACCCCGCACAAAACCCTCAAGATGTTGCTGATGCTATTGCCAGCGTAGTTGACACTCCTGCGGGTGAACGCCCTTTCAGAACCGTAGTAGACAAAATGGGTATGGGCGACCACATTCAACCATATAATGATAACCTTGGACAAATCACCTCAGGCATCTATAATGCCTTTGGTATTGGGGATATGTTGCAATTGAAAACCCCTCAGAATAATTAGAACTTCAATAATTGTATCACGGAGTTTCACCGAGGGATGGAGCATCACAGAGCAAGATCTCTGTATAACTCCTATCTCTCAGTGGGACTTGGTGACATAATTAGTTGCCATTATTGAAGGACTTATCCGGGTATTCCGGCACCGCTGGCAATTCACGGGGATCTTCCTCAATTAATTTTAATAAATGATCAATGGCGGCCTTTAGTTGGGCATCCTCACCGTTGAAGGTGGAATGAGGTAAATTGTCCACCACTATATCAGGTTCAAATCCATGTCCTTCGATCAACCATTCACCTTCAGGGCCATATACCCCGTACATGGGAGCCCTGGCAATCCCTCCGTCGGTCAATCGATTCACCCCACTTAGCCAAATCTCGCCGCCCCAAGTACGGGTGCCTATTGCAGTTCCTAGATTGAGTCTCTTAAATCCATCTGCAAACGCCTCCCCATCGGAAGCAGTTCGTTCATTGACCAGGATCACGATATGCCCTCTGAAAGCATATTGCATGTTCGAATATGGGATCCCCGTGCGGCCTTTCCAATACATCCAGGCTTTTCTCAGCAGCTTTTCCAAGATAAAGCTTTCAATGTTCCCGCCTCCGTTATGCCTTACGTCAATAATAAGGCCCGGACGGTCAAATACAGGATAGAATTCGCGGTACCAATGGTTCAGATCCCTGCTTCCCATACCCTGAAGGTGTATATAACCTACTTGGTCTTGGGTTTGACGCTCAACTTCCAATCGCCTGCTGTATTGCCAATCCCGATATCTTAAGGTGTAGGCATTGCCAATAGGCACCACTATGAAGTCATTGTTGGCCGTACCTCTTTTAATAGTAAGTCGAACCTGTTTGCCGGTCTGATTCCTGATCAGGGCTCCAATATCCACCGCAGGCAGTGCGGGTTGACCGTTAACCTGAGTGATTACATCCCCTACTCGGATATCGTTGAACGGTTGGTCCAAGGGTGATCGTTCATGCGGGTAGTCCGGATCGGCTTTGTAGATATGATCAATGCGGAAACCTCCTTGAGCTACATCACGACTAAAGCGACCGCCTAAACGCGCCACAAAAACCTGATTAGGATCTTCACGCACATCGCCGCCGCGTACACTGGTGTGTAGGGCAGCTAGCTCTCCCACAAACCGTCCGATAAGGTCCGATAGCTCTTCACGCGTAAGAATGCGATCCACTAACGGCAGGTATTTATCATACATGGCATTCCAGTCCACTCCATGCATGTTCTTATCATAGAAGTAGTCCCTTTCCATTCGCCAAGCATCGGTGAAGATCTGCTTCCAGTCCTCCCGTGGAGTTATAGGGAATTTCCAGTTCTTAAGCTCGATTTTATGATCATCCAGATCACTGACTTTTTCCGTACTGGCATCAATCATGTAATAGCTTTTCTTCTGGGCTACCAGGATCTTTTCTCCATCAGCGGCTAAACGGAAGTTGGAGATATCCTCTACCATATTTTTCACCTTCGGATCATCATTGGTGATCTTGATCACGCCTAAATGAGTTTTTGCACCCACCCCTGTTTCCCGGGTAGTGAGGTAAATGGCTTTATCCGTAACACCTAGATTTGCATAGTTTCCAGGATCAACGGGTACTTCTATGATTCGCTGTTGGATGTTGTTTCTATCAATTGTGACGGTCACAGTTGACTCCTTTTTATTATCATTTTCAGTCTTATCCTTCTCCTGTGGCTTCAACTCATCATCATCCCTGAAGGGAGAACGGTTTTTGGTTTGGAGCGGCAGATAGTATAGTTTTTCACTTGCATCAAAGTATGGTTCCGGCTGCCGGGTACCCCAAGGTGATCCTACCAGGGTGGTGAAGCTCCTGTCGGAAAGAAAATAAATAAATTTGCCATCGGGGCTCCATTGCGGATAGAGGCTGTTTGCGCGATCGGTAGTAATGGGAAAGGTGGCGCCGGTGCCAAGCTCGTGAAGGAATATTTGAGCCATGGTATTGTAGGCATTCTGTACAAAAGCCATCCATTTACTATCGGGCGACCAAGAAAAGGTCCTGATGCCCTCCTGATTGTTGGATATTTTGCGACTAACTCCTGTAGCGACGTTTAGTACATACATATTTGCGTCAAGATCGTC
The DNA here is from genome assembly GCA_029861825.1 of Cyclobacteriaceae bacterium. Classification (GTDB taxonomy): domain Bacteria; phylum Bacteroidota; class Bacteroidia; order Cytophagales; family Cyclobacteriaceae; genus JAJCYK01. The sequence goes on along the minus strand of JAOTYN010000180.1, from coordinate 4,613 downwards.
GTAAGCGATCCATTTGCCATCCGGTGAGGGTATACCACGGAATCGAAGTATTTTTCCATCACTAGAAACTTTTGTACCACTTCCAATTCCATTCGCCGGCAATCGCACAAATTCAAACTCCCCAGTTTCGTCCGACAATGTGATAATTTTTTTACCGTCGTGAGAAAAAACCGCATCTCTAAAGCGCACGTCTTTTTTATGGGTGAAATCCACCATTCGACCGGTTTTGGTGGGGAAAACAAACAACCGCCCCCTAGCGGTGACCACAATCTTATCTCCCTTAGGGCTGGGCTCAACAGAGCTAATGAACCGGGTGGGTTTAGCATCCCATTTTTCCCGCAATTGATCCAGATCCGAAGGGAGTCGGATGTTAATTTTCTGATGATCTCCGTTAGCAATGTGGTATCGCCTAAGGTCTGCGCCCAGTTGATAAACAATGTTGCCTTGATGTAAACTTGCGGTTCGCACGTCAAATCCTTTATGAGAAGTGTGTTGCTGTAAATCGGCGCCGCTGTCGTCCATAGACCATAAATTCATGATACCGTCTCGATCACTTATGAAGTAGACCCTGTCCTGAAACCACATAGGGTGATGACTTTCTCCTATATAATCAGTAGTCAGTTTTACGGCCTCAACGTCACCTTCAGTATATTTCCAGATTTGGCGGGCAGTTCCGCCTTTGTATCTTTTAGTGACATTGCCATGAAAGGCTGGACGCACAAAAAAGACCGTATTTCCACTTTGGTTAAAGGTTGCCTCACTGGCCTGACTTAAGGGGATCCTCTGCTTTACTTTAGTGGATAGATCAATAGTCACCAATTGACGATCAGGTAGAGTGGAATAAGCCCTGGTGTCGTATACGATTTTGCCGTCAGGAGTCCAGCCGTTTACCATGGAGGTCTCCCCCTCATAGGTCCACCTGTGCGGGAGCCCCCCGGTCAAAGGCATGGTGTAGACCTCCCTGGGTCCTTCGTAGCTGGCTGTAAAAGCCAGCGTGGTACCATCCGGTGAAATGACAGGATTACGCTCTTCCTGGGCATGAGTAGTTAAACGCTGAGCTAATCCACCTGATAAGTTTACCTTCCAAATATCACCTTCGGCAGTGAATACTACAGTGTTGTCGTGAACAGATGGAAACCGGTAATAACCCTCAACACCTTGGGCATTGGTGCAGAACGGCAAGAATACCAACCAAATAACGATGATTTTTAGGAAGGCCAGTGGGAATGATGCTTTAGGATTCATGAGGTTTGTTTTGTGTGATTAATTGGTAACTGAATCTGCACACTTAATCTTGTGGTTTGATCAAACAGGCTGACTGTATTAGAAATATATGAATTTTAGTACATTTAATAACGGACCAAATATCAACGGTATGCAATCACTCTGGCCAGAACTCAATTATCATCACTATAAAGAAACTGTTTCACTGGTTCATCTCTGGACACAAATCGTGGGGAAGATCCGTTTGCGGAAAATGCCCTGGCTAAACCATTCCTGGCATGTAAGTCTGTATGTGACACCCCGGGGTTTTACCACATCAAGTGTGCCCTATGAAAAAGGGATATTCGAGATTGAATTCGACTTCCTACAGAACCAGCTAATACTGTCTACTAGTGATGGAAGAAATACTCATGTGGAGCTGAGGAGTCAGCCGGTAGCCCACTTCTACCTAGAGGTTCTTGAAAAGCTTCAGGACCTTCATATTCCGGTGCAGATCCATGGGGCACCCAATGAACTGGATCCTGCCATTCCCTTTGCTGAAGATCATCGGGAGCAGCACTATGACCATCACGAAATGCAACTATTATGGAAGGCTTTCATAGAGGTGCATAAAGTGTTCCAGGAGTTCCGGGCCCGATTTATAGGCAAGTGCAGTCCAGTGCATTTGTTTTGGGGAGCATTTGATCTGGCGGTAACCCGATTCTCTGGCCGTCAGGCACCTAAGCATCCAGGAGGAATGCCCAACATCCCTTTGAGAGTGATGCAGGAAGCTTATTCCCATGAGGTTAGCAGTTGTGGGTTTTGGCCGGGCAATGAAGATTTTCCCCAACCAGCTTTTTACGCCTATTGCTACCCAACACCTGAGGCTTTCGGGCAACAACCGGTAGAACCTCAGGAAGCTTTTTTTAGTAAGGAAATGGGTGAATTTTTCTTGCCATATGCGGCGGTGAGCTCGGCTGCCGACCCTCACTCCGCATTGATGGGTTTTCTGCAATCTACCTATGAAGCAGCAGCGAATACCGGAAGCTGGGACCGTCAGGCTTTGGAGTTTGACTTCAGTGATTTTGAGTAAGTCCTTTATGTTAAAATGATCAAGGGCTAAAAAGAAGTACCGAAACTCAAACCCGACCATGAAATCGGTTGGCCATTAAGGATTGTGGTAAGGGCTGAACACTGAATTGATACCAGTGCTAAATTCAACGGGTTGCTACCTGCCAATAATTGGTTAAACTGACCATGCTGTCCCTACCCGCTACAGATTTTCGTAAACGCAAACTCAGGCGGATTTCAGGACTTTGGTTATCCCATTGAATGTATTCCAGGTTTTGTGCTTTTACTAACTTTCCATTGGTCGCGATCAGCTTCTCTTGTTCAAGTATTACATACGCGGGTTGCCCCTGCTCAACTTTACTGAAATACAGGAGCTCCCATAAAGCATCTTGGTCTGAAAACGTAAAGTTCAGCTCGGCGTTGATCTTCTGGCCTTTTTGGTAAAAATTCAAAGAAAGCAACTGCATAGGAGTATAATAATCATCTAATTGTTCAGACTGAATTATACCCTGCAAAGCAGCCTCTACAAGTTTAGCGTCTTTTTCAGGAGTGATAAGCCCATAATATTCGATCCGGGCAGTGTTTTGAGTACGGTCTATCAACAGGGTGCTTTCCTCACTGATAATGGTGATATTGACCGCAAACAATGCCGCAAAATAGAAGAGAACATGGTTCAGTTCAGGTATCATGCTATTCCGATTTTATCACATTCCAAAGTTCTTTATCGGTCATGTAATACTTGTCAATAAACTCCTTTGCTCCTTTATACAACTCTCCTCCTTTGGGATCATGACGGACGTAGTAGGCATATTGGTAGATCTGGCTGCCTAATCCATGATAAACAGGCATTAAGTCCGTGCTGCGCTCATGAGCGGCGTGATATTCATCGCTTTGCAAATAACTAAACCCCCATTTCCCAAATTCCAGAAGATTCAGCTGATGATAGTACGCCACATGACCCAACTCATGGGCTAAAATACCCACTTGCGCGTCAAAAGGTAAGTTGCGCAATAAGATAGGATCAAAATAGGTGTCTTTGGAATCATTCAATAGAATCTTATAGCGTCGGCCATTCCTGGACCCAAACAAAGACCAAATATCAAGGCTGGCCATCATCGGTGCTCCCCCTTGTGTAAATACCATATCGATATTTACATCCTTTAGTTGAGGATACGCGGTATATGCAATAGCAGCAGCCACCTCAAAACCCGGAGGCAGACCTTTATTATCTCCAATCATGGCTATTAGGCTATCCAAATCGTATTGGTCATAGGCCAGGGTATCAGCAAATGTATAGGTCTCCGTAGTGGGTATTTCTTGGTGCGGATCCACATTTTGAATCACCACTGCCAATGCCAGAAATATTAACCCCGATGATAGTAGTAAGACCAATCTTATCAGAAGCTTCATATTTGGAGTTTATATTTTCAATTTACATTATTATATATTAAGACAAGGAAGGGGTCAGGGTTTCATGTCAAAAGGAGAAATTCATATAAGGAATGCTCAAAAGCATGAATTTGTTCCCTTGGGACAGCTCATGGTAGAGGTGTATTCTCAACTGAACGGGTTCCCTAGCAGGGAACAACAGCCTGCCTACTACAACTTGCTGGCCAATATCGGAGATTTTACTGAAAAGCCCGGTGCAGAGTTGTTAGTGGCTTTGTCCAACAATGGCGACCTGCTGGGAGGCCTAGTTTATTTTAGCAATATGGCGTATTATGGTTCGGGTGGAGCGGCGCCATTAGAAAAGGAAGCTGCTGGATTTCGATTATTGGCGGTTAATCCCCAAGCTAGAGGGATGGGCGTAGGCCGTGCATTAAGCCAAGCTTGTATTGACAAAGCCAAAGTCCAAAACCATTCTCAAATCATCATCCATACCACAAAAACCATGAAGATAGCCTGGGCCATGTATGAGAAATTAGGCTTTAAGCGGTCCCCTGATCTTGATTTCATTCAGGGAACACTGCAGGTGTATGGTTTCCGACTAGAGCTGAGGAAATAGACCTTTCTATGTCGAATTCGGATTTAGGCTTGCCTATGTTTGAGGCTCAGGCATAGGCGTATAGAAAAATTGTTCCTTGACAATTTTTCCATCTTTCACTTGGTACATGCACAACTCTTCGAATTTCGTCCTACCCATACCCTTAAAGGTAGTATCGGTTTGCATGCGTACGGAGAAGAAATCACCGGCCACCAGGGGGTCGCTTACCTCTATGCCGTGGAATTCCTCGATAGAGCTGGCCCACTGTTGCCCTTTTTGGTGTATGGCTTCCATTCCTTTTACATTACCCCAAGGGGTTCCTTCTGGTTCTACGCTCTCACAATCTTGGTGATAT
>JAOTYN010000595.1 GCA_029861825.1 Cyclobacteriaceae bacterium | reverse complement strand
CCGATGAGCAAGTTCGCGATTTTTTACTTCACATAGTCAATGATCGTAACTATGCAGCTAATTCACTACGTATCACCACCGCAGGGTTAAAGTTCTTTTATCGAAGCACTCTTAAACGGGAAATTATTTTCCTTGATTCCGTCAAAGCTGAATCACGTCTAAAGTTACCAGAGATTTTTACCCGAAAAAATGCTTGGCGGATCATCGAAGCTACTCGATCACTTCATCACAAGGCTTGCTTTGCCGTTTTGTATACCTGCGGACTTCGAATTCATGAAGCCTTAAAGCTGAAAGTTAAGGATATCAAGACGGATCGAATGTGCATTCACGTTCGAGCCGGAAAAGGCAACAAAGACCGGATCGTTCCTCTCCCAAGCTTTACTCTCAAAATTCTACGTAAACAATGGGCTACCCATCGCAATCCGAATCTCATTTTTCCTGCTATGGGCACAGACCGTAGACTTGTAAGTATCGCTAGGGAGCCCATGTGCGCTAATGCTCCTAGAAATACACTGAAAGCCATCGCCAAAGAACTTGGGATTGACCTTGAACAAGTTCGACTTCATCTATTCCGTCATTCCTACGCAACTCATTTACTTGATGCCGGTGTGAATATCTGTACGGTTCAAAAGTACCTTGGACATTCATCGGTATCCTCCACCATGGTCTATCTCCATCTTACCAGCGATGGCCATGAGCTGGCTCGTAAACTCATCGAACAGCTTATGGGAGGAAAATAATCATGGCAATCATCAATTCAATTTTCCAAAAACACGCTCATCAATATTTCGAATCTCTCGATAAGCCAATTCCTATCCACCTCCGAAAAGTCATTAAGGCGATTTGTCTATGTCGTACCGGAGAATTGGGCCTCTGCCATTATCAATGTCCTGATTGCGAGCATTCTCATTATGGGAAACGATCTTGCGGAAATCGACACTGTCCCCAATGCCAGGGACAGAAAGCTGCCCACTGGTTACAACGACAACTAAAAACCAGGTTACCCTGTAATTACTTTATGCTTACCTTTACCCTTCCCGATAAATTAAGGTCATTTGTCGAGAAAAACCAACAGCTTGCTTACTCTTTTATGTTTGACGCTGCCGCATATGCGATTAAGAAACTCAGCAAAGACAAACGTCATATTGGATGTGAATCCACAGGATTCTGCGCCGTCCTCCATACCTGGGGACGACAGCTACAATACCATCCCCATCTCCATGTTATTATCCCTGCCGGAGGAGTTAATCAGGAGGGCACACAATGGCTGCCCTCTCGAGATGATTTCTTCTTGCCTGTAAAAGCTCTTTCCAAAATCTTCCGCGGAAAATTCAAAGAATTAGTTCGCGACTTGGATTCCTATTCCACCATTGAAGCCAAACAGTGGAATCGAGGATGGAATGTGCATTGTCAACTCATTGGAAACGGTGAAGAGGCCACTAAATATCTCGCCCGATATGTCTTCCGTGTCGGTATTTCCAATCATCGAATTCAAGCCGTTTCTGACACCCATGTTACTATCTCATACAAAAAAGTCGGCAGCAATCGCAAACGGTCGTTAAAGCTCACTATCCACGAATTTATCCGACGCTTTCTTCAACACGTATTACCTTCTGGGTTTATGAAAATACGGCACTATGGCTTGATGAGTCCAAACAGCAAGATTCCCTTGGACCATCTACGCGAGCTGGTAAAAGACGCGAATAATACTCTTGATGATTGCGACTACATTGAGATTAACGAGTCCAAGAAGCTGCTTTGTCCACACTGCCAAACTCAGCTCGTTTACCAGTCCAGTCTAATCCTCGCATCTCCTAATTTTGCCAGGATCGTCGGCGTTCCCTAAAAACCCGGTAAGCAAAAGCAAACCCTAAAACAATACTACCTGCTATCTTTTTGATTGAGATGGAACGGGGCTGCTGAACTTTGCTTAAACCCTGAAAATCTACTTCAAATCACTAAAAAAGTTGGAAGAAATAGCACCAGCACAACTTAAAATCCTTCAACCTTGCGGTTATAGACCTCTTTCCCTAGCCTGAAAAAGTACAAGGGAAACGACTTACCCAAACTCGCAGCGAATCAATTCCCAATATATAAGGTATCACCAAACCAACCAGGCCTTATTGAACCCAGATTAGTTACGCCGTAAAGGCGGTAACCAATCCTTATTCATTATGTTAAT
>JAOTYN010000594.1 GCA_029861825.1 Cyclobacteriaceae bacterium | reverse complement strand
AAAATGGAGCGGGCTTTATTGAAGGATCACGATTATGGCACGCTGAGGGTAATTACAATTTTAAGAATCAAATCGATTTCATGGAAGTTCAGGTAGGAGGTAACTTTCGACGTTATAGCATATTCTCAGGGGGCACCATTTTTGATGAGATCATGAACAGTGATGGCAGTTTCGACCGGGTGGAAATTGATGAGTGGGGGGCCTACGTACAAGTGGGTAAGAAGGTTGCTGATGCCCTAAACTTGCAAGCTTCCGTAAGGTATGACAAGAATCAAAACTTTGACGGTCAATTCAATCCCAGGATCTCAGCGGTTTACACCTTTAATGAAAACCACAATATCCGGGCTTCCTTCCAGACAGGATTTAGAAATCCCGATACCCAAAGTCAGTTTATTTGGTTCCCAACATCTGCTGGTATTCTCGTGGGTAGCACCGAGGAAAATGCCGCACAATATGGCATTCACAACGGCGGAGCCTTAGATCCAGAAACCCTGCAACCTATAGATATCGATTTTGTACAACCTGAAGAATTAACCGCCATTGAGGTAGGTTACAAGGGTGTAATTGCCGGTGATTTATTAGTTGATATTAATTACTATCACAATAACTACGACGGCTTTATTGCCAATCGTCCGGTATTAAGTGCGGGTCCGGTAGTGCGGCGTGGGGAAACTTTAACCAACGCCATCGGAGGAACTAATATTCTCATGAATCCCTATGTAAACGTCAGCGAAGATATCAGTTCCGATGGTATTGGGGTGGGTCTCACCTGGAATATGGGACAAGGATACTCCCTGGGGGGTAGTTACAACTGGGCTGATTTTACAGTTGACGCTCAAGTAACCGAAGGATTCCTGGCGGGATTCAACACGCCAGAGCATAAATTCAGTATCAATTTCGGAAATCGCAATATCGGAGAGAACATTGGGTTCAATCTGGCCTTCCGTTGGCAAGACGACTTCCTATGGGAGTCCACTTTTGGAACCGGCGTTATTTCTGATTTTGGGGTGTTCGACTTCCAGGTCAATTACAAAGTTGAATCCATTAAGTCTGTTATCAAACTTGGGGGAACCAACTTGTTAGGTGGCGATTATCGCACCAACATCGGTGCTGGGTTCGTAGGTTCTCAGTATTACCTGGCCATCACCTTTGATCAATTCTTGAACTAGTCCTAATCCTTAGAAACATGAAAAATTTTAAATACCTATATATTCTTTTGAGCTTGGGATTAGTACTCTGGTCTTGTGACCAGGCACTGGTAGACATCCCGGTTGACAACGATTTTACACCGGTTGATCCCGGTGATCCACCCAGTGCTGGTACTGCTGATTTTACCAAATACGTAGCGGTAGGAAGTTCCTTAACTGCGGGGTTTCAGGCCAATGCTCTCTTTGACGATGGTCAGTTAAATTCCATGCCCAATATCTTAAGTCAGCAATTTGCTCAAGTAGGGGGTGGTGATTTCATACAACCCATTATCAATTCCGTTAATGGATTCAACAGTACGGATTCGGATCTTTCCGACCCCGATCCCAATAATTGGGTCATCAAAGGCCGGCTGTTGCTGGTGGGTTCTATTCCTACTGCCACTGATTCGGATCTGGGGGCTGTACCTAGTCCTATCGTCAATCCGGGATTTGTATACACCGGCGACCCTATTAACAATTTTGGAGTACACGGTATTCTTTTAGGCCAGGCCTTGATACCAGAAACTGGAGATTGGACCTTGGCCAATATTGATCCCCGGTTCAATCCATTCTATGCGCGGTTTGCTTCCAACCCAGGGGTTTCCACCATCATCGGCGACGCAGCTACATCCGGAGGTACTTTCTTCAGCTTATGGCTGGGAACTAACGACGTTTTGTTGCACGCCGTTACCGGAGCTTCAGGCATAGCGCCGTTCACCTCCGAGGGAGACTTTACTACCCAGTTTGGCTTTGCTCTAGGAGTAATGACCACCGATCCCAATATTCAGGGTGTGGTTGGCAATATTCCCGATGTAGCCTCTGTGCCCTTCTTTACTTTAGTACCATGGAATTCCATTCCGCTTGATGACCCCACTGCAGCCGCTGTCAATGCGGCCTTTCAGGAATACAACGATGGTCTGGATGTAGCCCTTGGACTTGGTTTGATTAGCGCTGAGGAGAATGCTGCCCGAAAAATTTCCTTTGCAGGCGTTGCAGA
>JAOTYN010000593.1 GCA_029861825.1 Cyclobacteriaceae bacterium | reverse complement strand
TTTTAGTCTATCCAAAAACTCCTGATTGTTGCCTTCATTCCGGTATAGCAGTACCTCCGAGTCGTCGATGGGATCAACAAAATAACAGGTAGTAGCAAAGTCAAAGGGTCCGCAGGACAGATCAACAAATGAGTACACCTCCTCAACTGCCCATCTCAAGTCAGGGAAAGCCCCTGAGTTGTCTTTAAGGGGCGTACTGATAAAAACTTCCACCACGGTTTTTTCTACCAGTACACCTGCACCGCTTAATTCTTCAATGAGATTTATTTCAAAATAGATGGTATCTACTTCAATGGGCTCTGGCATTACCTGGGGTCTGGTAAAATAGCTTTTGCCGTTGGCCAAAGCGATCTCAATGTGGTAGGATTTTCCCGGAGTACCTTCTATCTTATCGGGGGTCAATAAATATTTTCCCGGCTCCACTTCCAGGTAATCCGCTGAATTGCCTTCATCATCCAAAATCACTACCACTGCGCCGGACACCGGGGTGGGGGGCTCACCAAGATTGGCGGTTTGAGTTATGGTGAATATATGATCCGTACAAAGCTGGGTGAAATTGCCAAAAAAGACCACCTGGTTATCAGCTGATCCCGTTTCAAAAGTAATAGGGTCCACACAGCCCGTGAAAAGGGCTAAAGTGTAAAGAAGTAGATATTTTAAAACCTTCCTCATTTAAATTCAAAGGTGTATGTTATGGATGGGAATGCGCTCCCCAACACCGATAATTTGAATGCCTGTACCGGTCGGTTGTTTTCTTTTCTAAAGAAGACGGAAAAAGCGTTGCGCCGGCCGTAAATATTATAAATGGAAAAGGTGATGCTATCTTGATATTTTTTGCGTTTCACGGCGTTGCGCTTGTAGGTATAGGACAGGTCCAAGCGATGGTAACTGGGGACACGAAACTCATTCCTGCTGCTGTACTGTGATACCACAACATTACCTAGGTTGTAAGTACTCACCGGTGCGGTTATAGGCCTTCCAGATGTGAAGTTGAAAACCAGCCCGAATCTGGATTTCTTGCTAGCCGCCCAATTCATCGCTAAGTTTACCGCATGGGGCCGGTCAAATTTTGCTGGAAACCGGTCCTGATTTACTCCTTCGACTCCCTCAGGTAAATTGAAAAAAGTTCTGGAGAAGGTATAGGAAAGATTTCCGGTAACTTCCCCGAAATGCTTCTTAAGATAGAGCTCCAATCCATAGGCTTCGCCTTCACTCTGAATGATCTCTTCTTCAATATCCGGGTTTAAAATAAGGTCGGCAAAGTCCTGGAATTCAATTATATCGGACAGGCGTCGATAAAACAACTCCGCTGATGATTCCCAATTATTTGAGTTGAAGTTCTTAAAGAAGCCCAGTGAAAAATTGTTTGATGTTGAGGGCTTGATAATAGAATTACTCAGTATCCATTGGTCATTAGGGAGTACTCCTGTGGTATTGGAAAGCAGATGGATAAATTGGCTGGTTCTATTATAACTGGCTTTGAAGGAAGTAGATGGATCGAAGGAATACCTTAAGGAGATTCTGGGTTCCAAAGTAGAGTACTGCTGATCTTGGTTTAGATCATTAGAACGTTCTTCCGATAGAAAAATAGAAGCACGTAATCCTGCGGAAAGGGCAAATTTATCGCTGACCTCCCATTCATCATTCAGATAGAATGCCCATTCCTGACCGAAGTCTTTGGTTATCCGGTTGTCCTCCCCGGATGTTCCGGAGGTTTGCAATACTTCATCCTGCGGTTGATAGTATATCCATTCGGCCCCGGCATTTATCAGATGACCACTCCACGGCATGACCAAATTCTCTTTGAGCTTGTAAAACTGCAAGCCGTTGCTCAACTCGGCAACCCTTAATCCGGAGGGATCGAATGTCAGGTTGTCGGATTGTCCGCTGGAGGCTATGAATTCGGAGCGAAGTGTCTGGCCAAATCCCTGATCCCAGCCTAGCGACCAAGTTTTGTTGAACCACTCAAAACCGGCTTCCCCTTCAAAATTCACGCGGTCAAAGCTTTGAAAATATCCCGCATGTAATGATCCCTTTTCCGATATTTTGGCGGACAGTTTTATGTTAAAATCATAGAAAAATGCTTCGCTTTCCTGGATCTCCGGAACCTTTACTATGGGGAGGAGCCAATCTGCATAGGATAATCGGCCACCGGCCAATACACTTATTTTGTCCTTTACTATAG
>JAOTYN010000179.1 GCA_029861825.1 Cyclobacteriaceae bacterium | reverse complement strand
GATGTGCGGGATCTTGTAGGTGGCTTCCAGGGTTTTATCCGCAGAGTTAAGGGCTTGTTTAATATCGCCTTGATCCCGATGTACGGTACCGTCAGTATCGATGATCCTAACCATTTCATCCATGTAGGCATCGGTATCATATTGAGCATTCACTCCTTCCTCCCAATCGACCTTTAAAGCTTCCCTGCCTTTTATTGCGGCCCAGGTATGTTCAGCTACTACCGCAATACCGCCTAAGGGATTGAATCCTGTAGGGAAACCTGGTGAATCGATCTCGTGTACACTGATCACACCCGATACCTTTAAGGTTTCCGCAGCATCATAACTGGCGGCTTTTCCTCCGGCTACCGGACAACGGGCGATTACGGCAACTTTCATGCCTTCGGTGTGGGCATCAAGACCGAATCCAGCGGTCCCTTTCACTATATCCTGAAGATCGTATATGGGTGTTTCTTTACCGATATATTTGAAGTCCTTAGGGTCTTTTAAGGTAATCTGGTCTTCAGCGGGAACCTCCAAAGCAGAAGCCGCTTCAGCCAAAGCACCGAAACTGATTTTTTTGCGACTGCCTTGATGAAATACCTGGTGGTTTTTGGCTTTGCATTCACTTACATCAACTTCCCACTGATTGGCCGCAGCTTGCTCGAGCATCATACGGGCGGCTGCTCCGGCTCGACGCATAGGCAAGTAGAACATTCTTACACTGAACGAACCATCGGTATTTTGATTGCCGTAAGTTTCCTCATCTCCCAGGGCTTGCACGATTTTTACCTGGCTCCAGTCCGCTTCTAACTCATCGGCCACGATGGTAGGTAATGAAGTTCGGATGCCGGTTCCCATTTCCGACCGATGTGCCACAATAGTGACTTCGCCCAGATCATTTATATTTAGATATACATTCGGTTCGAAAAAGTAACTTGGTTCTTTGGGTTCATCCTGAAAAGCACGGGAACAACTCATATGGAATCCCAGTACCAAACCGGAGGCTCCCAAAGAGGTGCTTTTAATAAAGTCTCTCCGATCTATCTTAGCTAAAGGTGTCTTATGCAAACGTTTCATGAATTGCCTCCTTTCTCAACGGCGATCTGTATGGCCTCTCTTATTCGATTGTAAGTACCACAACGACAGAGATTGCCGGCCATAGCCTGATTGATCTCCTCCAGGGAGGGGTTGGGGTTCTTGTCCAGAAATGATGCGGCATTCATTATTTGACCCGTTTGACAATAACCGCATTGGGGAACATTTGCTTCCATCCAAGCCGATTGTACGGGATGATCACCATTTTCAGAGAGACCCTCAATGGTGGTGATCTCTTTTCCTTCGGCTGCGGCAGCCGTGATACTGCAAGAGCGGACTGCGGTCCCTTCCATGTGTACGGTACAGGCTCCGCATTGAGCCATTCCGCAGCCATACTTGGTTCCGGTAAGACCTATAAGATCTCTCAAAGCCCAAAGCAATGGCATATCTTGCGGGACATCCTCCAAAGAATGGCTTTTACCATTAATTTTTAAGGTTACAGGATTCATGTGGTGTGATTTGCTTAGTTCATACTAAATTTAAGGAATTCTGTCAATTAAGCATATTCTAAATATCTTTCCGCACAAATAGCATCATAGAAATATTATTTAGCTAGAATCCATGAGCAAAAAAAAGTCGGAATTGGTAATGGTAGACGGCAAGGTTTATCATCTGGGTTTATCTCCGGAACAAATAACTCCCAATATCTTTGTAGTGGGCGATCCGGCACGAGCGCATCGGGTTGCTTCAAGGTTTGAGGAGATCAATCATCAGGTTCAGCACCGGGAGTTCATTACCATCACCGGACGATTTCAAGGACATCAAATGACGGTGTTGGGCACTGGCATCGGCACCGATAATGTAGAAATAGCAATCATTGAAGCGTATGGGCTACTGGCATTTGATCACAATCAAGTATTAAAGCACAACCCTCCTCAAATGAGGATAATCCGTATCGGTACCTCGGGTGGTATTCAAGCAGATATTGACGCCGGAACCCTGGCGGTAACCGATTATGCCATTGGATTAGATAGCACAGCTCTATATTATGACCACCAGACTACCGATGACATAGAAAGATTAGAATCCCTTTGCATAAATATTTTGGACCAGCATATACCTGAGGAATCGCGCTTTAAAGGTAGGTTACCGGTATATGCTTCCCAATCGCATAGCAGCGTTCATGACGCCCTACTAACCGCCGCGGCGGGGCTAAAAGCAGTAAGTGGCATTACCGTTACAGCCCCTGGCTTTTACGGACCCAGCGGACGCCATATCCCTGGACTTATCAATACCCTTCCCCAAATCAAGTCATTATTAGCCACCTTAAGCTACCGGGATTTGCGCATCGTCAATATGGAAATGGAATCCAGCCTAATCTATCATCTAGGGGAAAAGTTGGGGATCAAATGCGGCACCATTTGTCCTATTATCAGCAATCCGGCTAGCCATCAAAGCATACCCGACTATCAGATATTGATTGACCAGGCCATTGATACAGCATTGAGGGCTATGGTAGGTCTGCTGTAAGCTAGTCTATGCTTTGGGGGCCGTGCTCCGGTCGTAAGGGGTCATCTTCAATACTGTGGGCCATTTCACTGATGAACTCCTGTAGTCGCTTCACTACCTGTGGATGATCCGACGACACTTCCCTGACCTCATAAGGGTCCTCTTTCAAGTTATACAGCAAGGTTTTATCCTGGTCAAAATCCGTGATCATCTTCCAGTCTCCATCTCGAGCTGCATAATAATAACCGTTAGGGTCATCATAATCCCGGATTTCAAAGGCCCAGAATAAAGGCCTTTGGCGATTTAACTGGTTCCCGGTTAATATGGAAGAAAAGTCCACACCGTCTATGATGCGGTCATCAGGGAGTGACACTCCTGCCAGTGCTGCCATGGTGGGCAATAGATCATATCCATGAACCGGTTCCGGGGAGATACTTCCCGGCTTAGTGATACCGGGATACCGTATTATGCAGGGAACCCGTAATCCACCTTCGAAAAGATCGGCTTTGCGCCCTCTCAATCCTCCGGTTTCACCGTACATATTGACCTCCCACCAGTACCGCCACTGATTGGTAACCGGCCCATTGTCGCTGGTAAAAATTACCAAGGTCTGATCGGTGAGGTCCAATCGGTCCAGCTTTCCCAACAATCGACCCACCTGAAAATCCATATGGCTGATATTGGCGTAATATTCACCAGGACCTCGGTCAGACAGATTTTCCAGATCGATAGTACCCTCGGTGAATTGCTTATAAAATATATTAAAACTGTCTGGGCTGGCAATTTCCGAGTGAGGCTCATGCAGACTTATAAACATGAAAAACGGATCGGATTTATCGACAGTCTGCATCCATTCCATGGCCTCATCCACCACAATCTGGGCCGCAAACCCTTCAATTTCTCCCAGAGGCTGGCCGTTGCGAAAAATATTGTGCGGGTCTTTATGGGTAGGAAGCGGAAAATTGTGGGTCCCCAGCCAGTAGTCAAACCCGTGGTCCTGGGGTTGGGGATGCTGGGAGTTTTGCAACCCCCCATTGAGATGCCACTTGCCCCCTAAAAAAGTATTATAACCTTTATTTTTAAGTAAAGTAGCGATAGTTATTTCATTGTTACTGAGATATATATTATCATTTTCAGGGATCCAACTTTTAATACCTGTCCGGAATGGCGTACGACCTGTCAGCATCCCTGCCCGTGAAGGAGAGCATAACGGAGAAGGCGCATAAAAATGTGTTAAGGTCATCCCCTGCCGGGCCAATTCATCTAAATGCGGGGTTTGAATAAACCGATGACCATAATGTGCCAGATCTCCATAACCCAGATCATCGGTAAGTATGAAAATGATGTTAGGAGCTTGAGAATTTTGACTGTAGAGGGGTATCCATAGCATCAAACAAAGCAGCCCCCATACCATTTTGCGCATAAAAGCAAGTGTTTTGGTTTGTTCCGAATATAAGGTTTTTACCTACATTATCAGCTATGCGGATTTTTATCTGAATTAAAAAGAATCTTTGTGCTATTATTAATAGTAATTTACTAATTTTATTGGTATTAGACGATCTATAGTCCATATTGACTTGGATACTTTTTTTGTGTCCTGTGAAAGGTTATTGAATCCTCAGCTGATTGGAAAGCCTGTACTGATTGGCGGTGTAACCTCGCGGGGGGTGGTGGCCTCTTGCAGTTACGAAGCCCGGCGTTTTGGCATCAGCTCGGCTATGCCTATGCGCATGGCCCAGCAACTCTGTCCGGAAGCCATAGTGATCCGGGGTGATAGCGGTCTTTACAGTAAATATTCGCATCTGGTAACAGAGATCATCCGGGAGCATGCACCTTTATATGAAAAGTCTTCTATCGATGAATTTTATCTGGACCTGACCGGCATGGATCACTTTTTCGGTTGTTACAAATGGGCTACTGAACTGCGAGAGCGCATCCATATAGAGACCGGTCTCCCCCTATCCATGGGCCTTTCCGTCAACAAAACCGTATCCAAAGTAGGCACTAACGAAGCCAAACCCAATGGCCATATACAGGTGATAGCCGGACAGGAAAGAAATTTTTTATCTCCTTTATCTTTGCTCAAAATACCTTCTGTGGGCGAAAAAACCTTTGCTGTGCTCCGGGAGATGGGCTTAGAAAAAGTACGTACTGTACAAAATATGCCCAAGGACCTGTTGCAGGCCTTATTGGGATTGCCGGGAGCAAACTTATGGAACAAATGTCAGGGGCTCGATCAAACGCCGGTGGTACCCTATACCGAGCGCAAGTCCATTTCCATTGAAAGGACTTTCGAACAAGATACCATCGATGTGCATAAAATGCGCAGTATCTTACTGGCTATGGCCGAGAATCTGGCTTTTCAATTGCGCAATGGGGTCAAACTCACTTCCTGTGTGACCGTCAAGCTACGATATGCCGATATGAACGTGTACTCTAAGCAAAAACGCATTCCCTACACCGCCTGTGACAAAACCCTGATTGGCTTAACTCGAGAGCTCTTCCAAAGCTTGTACGACCGCAGGCTGCGGGTGCGCCTGGTAGGAGTGCGATACAGCCATCTGGTTTGTGGAGGGCAACAGATCAATTTTCTCACCGATACCGAACAACAATGCAAACTGTATCAGGCCATGGATATGCTGCGCAAAAGATACGGACAGGACGCCGTAAAACGCGCAGCTGCTATGGGGTCCAGGGCTATTGGCCGTATCAATCCCTTTAACGGCGAGCCTCCTATTATTCCAGCCCATCGACGAGCATAATTCGTCTTTAAAAAACCACTTTTTAACCTTTTAGAGGCTCTTCTCGTCGTTTTTCGCCCCGAAAAATTTTCAATCCGTCGAATTATGCTAAATTTTGTACCAGGATGGAACAACTTAAAGCATCATGCCCATCAAACAATCAATAATCTTAGTCCTATTTGGCAGTTTTCTTCATATTACATCATGTAGCGTTAAAAAATCTGATATTGATCAGTCGGATCAAGTAAATGAGCCCTCTATCAACGAACAAGTCGCTACCGAGGAATATGATGAGTCAAAAGATGAATCCACAGAAGAGATCGCTAATACCTTTACCGATCAATACGGCAACACCATTTATACCAAAGTGGATCAAAAGCCGGCTTTTGAAGGAGGTGAAGAGGCTCTTTACGACTTTCTTAGCTCCCATTTAAAGTATCCCAAAAAAGCCCTGGAAAAAAACGCCGAAGGTACCGTACTGGTAGTTTTTATAGTTAGTAAAGACGGGACCATACGCAACGTGGAATTAGCCAATGGTTTAGACGAAAGTAGCCTAAATTTGGAGGCTATGAGAGTGGTCTCAGAAATGCCCAACTGGATCCCGGGAGTCCAGGATGGAGAACAAGTAAATGTGAAGTACACCTTACCAGTGAGATTTCAACTAGATCATCAAAACTAGGGCAAAGAAAAAGGCAATCCGCAAGGACTGCCCATGTCTAGCTTGTCTAATGATTTTACTTACGCAGGAACTTGCCCAACAAGTCGAATCCGATACGAGCGACATCATCTTTAATGTCTCCGTCGTTATCTTGATCTAGCAGACTTCCCAGTAAACCCTCACTCTCTGGTGCTTCACTACTCATTTGCCGCGCACCGGTGCTCAGGATATCGGAAATACCTCCAGCATCTAAGTTGCTTTCACGCTGCTTCTTTCCTAACATGCCCATTAAAATGGGGGCTGCTATCTCCAATAAATTTCCTATAGACGCTGAATCTACTCCGGTTTGTTTGCTCAGAGCATTTTCCACGGGAGCTCTGCGTGACCCCAGTACATGTTTTAGAATGCCTGCACCAGGACCGGATTGTGAGTTTTGTAAAAATCCTCCCAGGTCATCCAGGATACTGCCATCGTGATCATTTTGTAATGCGCCCAGAAGGGACTCGGCACCTCCTTGTTGCGAGGTATTTCGGGCCATAGCACCTACTAAGATGGGAAGTGCTGAACTTAATATAGATCCGGCTTGACTTTTATCCAACCCCACTTGCTGGCTGATGGAGTCCAATACTTCACCGCCAAATTGTTTGGTTAGTACTTCAAATATTTCAGACATTTAACTTTTGTTTAATTGATTATTAGTGAATAAAACTCCTACACAGTTGATAGAGCATACTATTATAATAAAAAATTAGCGGTAATGGGTAGATATTAGATCAATTGGAACTATCCTTCGATTAAAACGCCCCTTAAAACTCCATGTCTTCACCTTCAAAATCCCGTCCACCCCGGTTACGCTCCCGTCTCTTTTTCTGATTCAGGCGATAGTTGAAGGAAAGTATGGCCGAGCGGCTACGCCATTGGAACTCGGAATCGGACATAAAGTTACTGGTAATGGTTTCACTTCTCCACTTGCGGGAATTGAACAGATCCCGGACAGTAAAGGTAAGGGTCCCTTTTCCTTTCATGACATCACGGCTTAGTCCCAGATCCATTACAAAAACGGATTTTCGCTTTCCTTGTGGAACTTCCTGAGGACCCCGGTACCTAAATGTAGTCTGAATATCCAGTTTCTTTTTCAAGGTCATGCGCGAGATAATCCGGGTAGTAAAAGAAGTGGTTTCTGCTGATAAGTCTTCACCCTGGGACTCCCCGTCGGTAACGGTTCTAAAGAAGTTGGCATTAGCATTGAACCTCCACCAGGAAGTAAATTCATTGGAATAGGTTAATTCCAAACCAAAAGCATCCCGGGAACCTACGTTTTCCGGACGAGAGTAAGTAATACCATCTTCCACTGTGGTTATCCTGGTTATAACGCCTGTGGCATAGCGGTAGTAGGCGCTGTAAAAGAAGGAGGACTTTTCCCAATTGTACAGAACCCCTAATTCGTATGAATCCGTATACTCCGGATCCAAATCCGGATTTCCGGTACGGATATTACGAGCATCACTAAAAGAAGAAAATGGATTCAGGGTCCAAAATCTAGGTCTTCGAATACGACGACTATAACTGGCTTGAATCGATTGAGACTCTTTTAGCTTGTAGGTTAAATGACCGGATGGAAAAAAGTCCGTGTAATTTTTATCGTTAACTTCCTTGGTTTGTTCCAGTTCGGTAGTCAGATCAGTGATTTCCATACGCAGTCCCAATTGGTAAGAGAACCTGTTGATCTCGTTACCCACTATGGCATATGTGGCCAAAATATTTTCATCATAGTTGAAGTTATTAGAGAATCCCTCCAGATTCTGCCATTCACTATTTTCATCCAACTCCTCTACCAGATAGTCGTTGCCAATGTTTCTTATGGTATTACGCACACCTACCTCGATCTTTCCTTTACTGCCAAATGGGTGCACATAGTCGGATTGGATAAACCAACCTTTATCGAATTCTTCATTTCTGGAACGCTGCAGCAAATCCGGTTCGGTAGTTTCTCCCTGAACTACAAAAGTCTGCTCCAATAAATCAGAGCTTTCAGTTTCGCTGTTGTCCCGGTATTGTACATCCACTGTCCACTTCTGTCCTTTTTTATCAAAGGTTCTGGTATAGTTAATATTGTACTCCTCATTATTGTCTTTTTCCCTTTCGTCGTCAGTACGATTGGTAATAAATAAAGGGTTGCGATTTTGGTCAAAATCTTGATATTGAAGGTTGGCTTCATTGTCTTCGTTGGAAAGACGATATAGAGCAGCCACG
>JAOTYN010000178.1 GCA_029861825.1 Cyclobacteriaceae bacterium | reverse complement strand
GACAACCTAGTACCGAAGCAACCATCGTAGAGCAAGGGGGAGCACTTCTACCCCTGGGAGGGAGCCGTAATTTGGGCAGCCATAAAGGGTATTGTCTAGGCAGCATAGTGGATATATTTAGCGCAGTGTTTTCAGGAGCCAATTACGGTCCCTGGGTACCCCCTTTCGTCAGTTTTCTGGATCCTGCTTCCGACCCGGTGGGAAAGGGAATCGGACATTTTTTAGGAGCATTCAGAATCGATGCCTTTCGTCCTACCGACGAATTTAAAACGCATATGGACCTATGGATCCAACGATTTCGAAATTCAAAACCAGCCAAAGGCCAGGAAAAAGTGCTGATCCCAGGTGATCCCGAAAGAGAAATGAAAGAAAAAAGGCAAACGGATGGAATTCCCTTGCTTGAAGCAGTGGTCAAGGATCTGGGAGAGTTGGCCGTTAAGTTTAAAGTTGAACCACCCCGTCCTATAGGGTGATCCCTGCACGGATGATCAGTTCACTGTTATACGGTGATTGTCGGTCATCGTGCAATAGGTTCAGTAGTAAGGTCAACCCCAACCCCGCTCTACCCCCCACAGGTTGAAAAAAGCCTCCGCCTATAAAATAACCCGGCACCCAGTCCCTAACGAGTTCTGTGCCGTCCAGGCTTGGGTAATCCAATTTCAGTGATTCGTACTCCGTATAGGCAAAAAACTGCTGCGTGATATTATAGCGGCCAAAAACACGCCATCCGAATATGTTGGTATCGTACTCATACAGCCGGCCTGTGAATAGATCGATAGCTTCTCCTTTCAGATACTGGTAGGTAATGCCCGGCCCCACAGACAATCTGGGGGTGAGCATGTATCCGGCCAGCGGGGATATATCTATGACTGTAAAATCCCCAAATTGCAGGCCAAAATTACCGCCAAAATAGACCCGGTCGAAAAACCGGTTTTCATTCTCAGGATCGAACTCTCGCTGGCCGTGGGCTTGTAGAAAAATTACGGTGGTGAAAATCAGGAGTAGTATTTTTTTCATAGGATATAAAATAAAGGGTTCTCTATGAATAGAGAACCCTGATTTCTTTGAGAAGTTGTCACGTACCTACGTACGCTGGTTATTTGGTCTTTTCCTTCGTCACTACGATATACAGGTCCTCTGTAGGTTTTCGCATAAGGTATTTTTCCCTTGCATACTTCTCCAACAGCGCTTCATCGCTTAAAAGTTCACGCCTGTCGGCTTTTACTTCCTCAATTTTTGTTAGATAGAACTCTTTCTTGGCTTCTTGTTGATGCAGCTTTTTGGTTCTCTGATATTGTAAAAACAGGTCGTTAGAGTCAAAAAATAGCATCCAAATGAGGAACAAACTGCCGGTTATGAAGAAAAAATTCTTGCTTAATCGCTTTAAGTTGATCATTACTGACTTCATAGATCCGGCGTTAAGTTAAAAAGATCTGCACGAAACTAAAAATTTAGCACATGCTTGAATGTAACGAAGCCCAGAATTAATTATTTCATTTACCGGAAATTGGGGCCCGGAAAGCGTCCAATTTCTCCTAACTCCTCTTCAATACGCAACAACTGATTGTACTTAGCCATGCGATCGGATCGAGAGGCTGAGCCGGTCTTGATCTGGCCGGTGTTTAAGGCCACCGCCAAGTCGGCGATGGTATTGTCTTCCGTTTCACCTGAGCGATGTGACATCACGCTGGTATAACTGTGCCGGGAAGCCAAGTTGACGGCATCGATAGTCTCGGTTAAGGTTCCGATTTGATTGACCTTAATCAGTATGGAGTTGGCAATGTTTTCTTCGATACCTCTATTCAGACGCTTAACATTAGTAACAAACAGATCGTCTCCCACCAATTGCACTTTATCGCCGGTGAGGTCGGTGAGTACTTTCCAGCCCTCCCAATCGTCTTCATGCATACCATCCTCAATAGATAATATGGGATAGCGATCAACCCAGTCTTTCCAATAGTGGGCCATTTCCTGAGAAGACAGTTTATCACCGGTAGACTTTTTAAAATGATAGGTCTGAGAGTCTAAATCGTAAAACTCCGAGCTGGCGGCGTCTAAGGCGATACCAATATCTTCTCCAGGGCGATACCCTGCAGTCTCAATGGCTTTAAGCACCACCTCAATGGCTTCTACATTGGAGGCTATATTGGGTGCAAACCCTCCTTCATCACCTACATTGGTGGATAATCCTTGATCGTGCAATACCTTTTTAAGATGGTGGAATACCTCGGTTCCCATGCGTAAGGATTCCGAGAAAGAAGCAGCATTTACCGGCATGATCATGAACTCTTGAAAATCGATAGCGTTATCCGCATGACTACCACCGTTAAGAATATTCATCATGGGCACCGGCAGCGTGTTAGCATTAACGCCCCCCACATATCGAAATAATGATTGTCCGGATTCCTGTGCCGCCGCTTTTGCCGCTGCCAGACTTACGCCTAAGATAGCATTAGCCCCTAACTCCGATTTATTCTCAGTCCCATCCACTTCTATCATGATGCGGTCTATCAGGGACTGCTCAAAAACAGAAAAACCCACAAGCTCTTCTGACAGTGCCCCATTCACATTGTCAACAGCTTTCTGTACACCTTTACCCAGGAACCTATCTTTATCACCGTCCCGCAATTCCACTGCCTCATGTACACCGGTAGAGGCCCCAGATGGCACTGCTGCCCGGCCCAAAATTCCATTACTGGTAATTACATCTACCTCTACAGTAGGGTTTCCGCGACTGTCCAAGATCTGGCGCGCATGGATATGTTCTATTAAGCTCATTAGTTTTTTATGGTTTCAGATTTTTGGTAACTCCTGATGACAGCCACAAACTGATCGAAAAGGTAACGGCTGTCATGGGGGCCTGGCGAAGCCTCCGGATGATATTGTACAGAAAACGCCGGTTTTCCCTGGACTTTTATACCTTCGATGGTATCATCGTTTAAGTTTTTATGGGTTACTATGAGATGTTTGGCAGCCTCAATCTTCTCGGCATCAACACCAAACCCATGATTTTGGGAGGTAACCTCGCATAGTCCGGTATCCAGGTTGAGTACCGGGTGATTGATGCCACGATGCCCATGATGCATTTTGTATGTGGATACCCCACAGGCCAATGCCAAGATCTGATGACCCAGACATATGCCGAAAACCGGGTACTGTTGATCCAGCATTTGTTTCACGGTTTGTACAGCGTAAGGCATAGCTGCGGGATCACCAGGGCCATTGCTGATAAAATAGCCATCCGGTTGCCAGGCTGCCATTTCCTGGAACGAAGAATGCGCCGGGAAAACCTGCAGATAACAATCTCTCCTAGCAAAATTGGAAAGAATACTTTTCTTAACTCCCAGATCCAGGACTGCTATTTTGATGGAGGCATCCTTATCGCCTACGAAATAGGGCTTCTCGGTGCTAACTTTTGAGGCCAATTCCAATCCATTCATATCGGGTACCTCCTGCAATCTGGCTTTAATCTCCTCCATGTCGGTAAGTTCCGAGGTGATTATGGCATTCATAGCACCTTGGTGACGAATATGTCTTACCAATTTACGGGTATCAATCTCACTTATCCCCACTACATCGTGATTTACGAGATAATCATTCAGGGATTGTTGAGCCATATTACGGCTGTAGTCTCTGGAAAAAGTGTTGACTACCAAGCCATTGATTTTGGGCCTTTCAGACTCTTGTTCGGTACTCAACGTTCCGTAATTGCCAATATGTGAAGTGGTGTTAACGATAATTTGACCAAAGTAAGAGGGGTCCGTGTAGATTTCCTGGTAGCCGGTCATTCCAGTATTGAAACAAATTTCTCCACCGGCAGTCCCAATTTTTCCAATCGCTTTCCCTCGGTATACCTGGCCATCTTGAAGCATTAAATACGCTTCTGGAGCTTGGGTGTTCTTCATGAACAAAGGTTTGGGTAAAGGACGTTATTACGAAATAATTTCACAAAAATAAAAAAAGGGATTAAACATCCGTTAATCCCTTGAAATATTTTAGCAGTTGAGGTCATTACTCCTCTTCCTGGCTGCTTTCCTCAGCTGAATCTTCACTTTCTTCAGCGGTCTCAGCTTCACTCTCTGCTGCAGGTTCTTCGACTGCAGGTTCTTCGACTGCCGGGGCTTCCTCAGCAGCTGCCTCCTCACTGGCCTCGGCTTCAGCTTCGACCTCTTGTTGAACCTCATCCGCTGCCGCTACTGCTTCTGTTTCTTCTACATCATCTTGAGTAGCTTCCTCTACATCTGCTTCTTCTACTGTTTCTGCGGTTACCACTTCTTCAGCTACTGCGGCGGTGGTTGCAGCGGTAGCCGCGGTTTTACTGCGTCGACCTCGTCGGGTCTTACTCTTCTGAGGCTTAGCCTCTGTCAACATGCTCTCGTTGTAGTCCACCAGTTCAATCACACACATACTGGCGTTATCGCCTAAACGGTTGCCGGTTCTAAGGATACGGGTATAGCCTCCCGCTCTTTCCATCACCCTTTCAGAAACATCATTGAACAGCTCCTGTACGGATTCTTTATTCTGCAAATACCGGAAAACCATTCTGCGGGAATGCGTAGAATCCTCCTTAGCACGAGTAATCAAAGGCTCCACATATTTTCGTAATGCCTTAGCCTTGGCTACCGTAGTCACGATTCTCTTGTGCATGATCAGAGAAGAGGCCATATTAGAAAGCATGGCTTTACGATGAGAGGTAGTACGGCTTAAATGATTGATTTTTTTTCCGTGTCTCATGATTATTAGTCTTCCTCTAATTTGTACTTTGATAAGTCCATGCCAAAGGTCAGATTCTTGTCTGCTACCAACTGCTCTAGTTCCGCCAGTGACTTCTTGCCGAAATTCCTAAATTTCATCATATCGGAAATTTCCAACCTCACCAGATCGCCCAGAGTTTTTACATCTGCGGCCTTCAGGCAATTATAGGCCCGTACGGAAAGATCCAGGTCGTTAAGTGGAGTTTTCAGCAATTTCCTCATATGCAACATTTCCTCATCCACAGTTTCCGGCTCGCCCTGATCGGCGGTCTCCAAGAACATAGTCTGATCGGAAAATAGCATGAAGTGCTGTATCAGGATATTAGCAGCTCCTTTTAAGGCGCTTTCAGGATGAATGGAACCATCCGTCTCTATATCCAATACCAGCATTTCGTAGTCAGTCTTTTGTTCTACCCTGGTGTTTTCAACGTTGTATTTAACGTTTACTATAGGGGTGAAAACCGCATCGATTGGAATATATCCAAATACTTGTTCGCTGGGCTTGTTTTCTTCTGCCGGCAGGTAGCCCCTTCCTTTTTCCACGGTCAGCTCCAATTCCAGACTGGTGGCATCACTCAACTTGCAAATAAGCAAATCGGGGTTTAGCACCTCGAAAGAGGTGGTGAAATTTCCTATGTCACCCGCCACGAACTGTCCCTGGTTCTTAATTGAGATGGTTATTTTATTATCTATTACATCTGCGATTTTCTTCAGGCGCACCATTTTGAGGTTCAAGATAATCTCGGACACATCCTCCACTACGCCTTCTATGGTGGAGAACTCATGTAATACACCAGGAATTTTTATACCGGTAACGGCATAACCTTCTAAAGAAGACAGGAGAATACGACGCAGAGCATTGCCAATGGTAACCCCATAACCCTTTTCCAAAGGCTTGAAAGTGAATAAACCTTTGAAATCATCTGCTTTGTCCATGGCCACCTTTTCAGGCATTTGAAATGCTAGTATTGACATTTTACTTGGTGATTTTAATTACTATAAATATTTTAACTGAGCGTTTGTAAACGCTATTTGGAGTAAAGTTCCACGATTAACTGTTCCTGGATGTTTTCGGGGATCTCCTCTCTGGGAGGTACATTCACGAAAATACCCTCCATGGTACTTCCGTCCCATTCTACCCAAGAATACTTCTTTCCGACCCGGGCCGCTAAAGAATCTGTAACCGCTTCCAATGACTTGGATTTTTCCCTCACTCCAACCTTATCGCCAGGTTTCAAAGAGTAGGAAGGTATATTCACCACATCACCGTTGACCGTTATGTGTTTGTGTGAAACCAATTGTCGGGCTGCCCGACGTGTTGGGGCTATTCCCAAACGATAAACCGTATTGTCCAGGCGCGATTCCAGCAGTTGTAATAATACGGTTCCCGTAATACCACCTTTCCTGGAGGCTTTGTGGAAAATATTAGCAAACTGCCTTTCCAAAACACCGTAAGTGTATTTAGCTTTTTGCTTCTCCATCAGCTGAACGGCGTATTCCGATGGTTTTCTACGCCTTCCTCGACCGTGATGACCCGGAGGGTAAGCCTTTTTTGCCAGTGCTTTACTGGATCCGAAGATTGGTTCTCCAAACCTTCTGGATATCTTAGCACGTGGTCCTGTATATCTTGCCATCTATCTTTTATTAGGATAAATTAAACTCTTCTTCTTTTTGCTGGGCGGCAGCCATTATGAGGTAACGGTGTTACATCCTTTATGGCGGTTACTTCAATGCCGGTATTTTGAATGGTCCTGATCGCTGATTCCCGACCGGCTCCCGGTCCTTTAACAAATACCTCAACTTTTCTTAGTCCCAAATCGTGCGCCTTTTTGGCACAATCCTCAGCGGCCATCTGGGCGGCATAAGGAGTATTCTTCTTAGACCCTTTAAATCCCATTTTTCCAGCAGACGCCCAGGAGATCACCTGTCCGCCACCGTTGGTCATAGAGATAATGATGTTATTGAAAGAAGCTCGTATGTGGGCTTGACCCACCGGCTCCACCACCACTACTCTCTTTTTTGCTTTATCTTTTCTTTTCTGTGCCATAATTAATCACATCTAAGGCTTACTTGACAGCTTTCTTTTTATTGGCAACGGTTTTTCTTTTGCCCTTACGAGTACGGGCATTGTTTTTGGTTTTCTGACCCCTCACCGGCAAACTCCGACGATGTCGCAAACCCCGATAACAACCAATGTCCAGCAAACGCTTGATGCTTAACTGAACTTCGGACTTCAACACCCCTTCCACTTTGAACGCTTCAGTGATGATAGCACGGATCTGGTTAGACTCGTCATCGGTCCATTCACCGACTTTCTTGTCCCATGCAATCCCAGCTGTAGTTAAAATGTTTTGGGCGGACCTTCGTCCAATACCGTAAATGTAGGTGAGACCGATCTCACCTCTTTTGTTGTCCGGAATGTCGACTCCTGAAAACCTTGCCATTCTATTTTCTTTTTTTAATGGTTATCCTTGACGCTGCTTAAAGCGGGGATTCTTCTTGTTGATCACGTACACTTTCCCGTTCCTGCGAATCACTTTGCAGTCGGCGCTGCGTTTTTTAACGGATGCCTTAACTTTCATTACCCCTTTATTTATATCTGTAAACTATTCTACCCTTAGTCAAATCATAAGGGGACATTTCCAATTTTACTTTATCTCCGGGAAGGATCTTGATGTAATTCATTCTCATTTTACCAGAGATATGAGCGATTACCTCATGCCCGTTTTCCAGTTCTACCCGAAACATTGCATTTGATAACGCTTCCTTTATAGTACCATCTTGTTCTATGGACGCTTGTTTTGCCATACTAAATTTTAAATACTTCTTCTATATACTTGTGCGTAGTAAGGATCTCAGGACTACCGTTCATTACCGCCACCGTGTGCTCATAATGAGCGGACGGTTTTCGATCCCTAGTGCGAATGGTCCATCCATCCGCTTCCTGTACTACATTTTTCGTACCCAAGTTTATCATGGGCTCAATAGCCAGGATCAATCCACTGCGCATTATTGGTCCCCTTCCTCTTTTCCCGTAATTCGGTACCTCAGGGCTTTCATGAAGGGTCTTACCGATACCATGGCCTACCAACTCCCTGACTACACTAAACCCGAATTGCTCCACATGGTGTTGAATGGCGTAACTGATGTCCCCCACCCTATTACCAGCCGTGGCATTTTCAATGCCTTTGTAAAGCGACTCTTTAGTAACCTTTAACAGGTTCCGAATATCTTCTGATACTTCACCAACCGGATAAGTATAAGCCGAATCGCTGTGGAACCCCTGATAAAATACGCCACAATCAATAGAGGCAATGTCCCCCTCTTGCAGGCAATATTCTCCCGGTATACCGTGTACTACCTGCTCATTTACAGAAATACACAAGGAGCCTGGGAAACCGTTATATCCTTTGAAAGAGGGCTTA